>DAOVRJ010000015.1 GCA_030628225.1 Candidatus Zixiibacteriota bacterium
ACAGACAAGGTAAAGACTAATATCACCTTAAAGACAAGGATCTCCAGGGAAAAACCGGAATGTATTACAGTAATCCCTGTTTTTGAAAATGCCGAGCCCTACGAACGGGAACTCCACGAACTTTACGGGATACATTTTGAAGGGCATCCCAGACTGATCCCGCTTTTGCTAGAAAGGGAATATAAAATACCCCCTTTCAGGAAGGATTTTGATACCAGGAAATACGTAGAAGAAGTTTTTGATAGCGTTCCGGTTGTCGAGGAGAAAATGAAGTAAGAGGAGGTATACAAACTCAGATGTAGAAAAATAGAATGAGGCGATGAAAAAGATTTCACAAGAACGTGATGAGTTTATGAAGAAAGCTAAAGAAGGATGGAAACTTTGAGTAAAAATGTAAATGTTGGCAAAGGCCACTCTCCAAGAGAATTAGAATTATATTTCGGTCCTCAGCATTTAGGAATGGTGGGTAATTTCAGCATCACCCTGAAGGTAGAGGGCGATAGGATTTCTGAGGCTTCTGCTAACCCCGGCTATCTCCATCGTGGTTTCGAAAAACTCATGGAATATAGAACCTGGATACAGAATTTTCCTATGGTTTGTCGGATAAACGTGGTAGAGCCCGACTCGATGGAAATGGTCTACTCGATGGCCGTTGAGAAACTGGCCGGGATTGAAGTGCCGGAAAGAGCTCACTATGTACGAAGCATTTATCTGGAGCTTGCCCGGGTAGGTTCCCATCTGTTCGGTTTATGGGCTTATGCCAACATGCTTGGTTTCGATACTGTTGCTCAGTGGGCCATGTATCACAGGGACCTCGTGCTGGACCTCTTCGAAGAGCTTACCGGCGGCAGAGTGTATCACATGTACATATGGCCCGGGGGGGTAAGACGTGATTTTCCAGAAGGATTCAAGGATAAAGTTGTAACCACATTGCATTCTATAGGCGGTTGTGTACCGGATTACGATGCGACCTTTTTTGAGAACCGCCTGTTTTACGAAAGGGCTAAAGGGATAGGAAAAGTAACCCGGGGAGAAGCGAAGGAAATGGGGGCGACAGGTCAAATTCTCAGGGCGACCGGGATGAAATACGATATCAGGAAAGTTGAACCTTATGCTGCTTATGACAAAGTATCCTGGGAGGTACCTACCAGAGAAGATGGCGATGCATACTCCAGGATCTGGGTGATTCGGGACGAGATGATTGAAAGTGTGCACATGATCTTTAAATTGCTGGATGCTATGCCCGAAGGAGAGGTTTACAACAGGATTCCCAACCCGTTCAAATGGGCAATTCCACCAGGAGAAGCTTATGTTCGATGCGAGTCTTCTCGCGGTGAGCTGGGGCTTTATATGGTGAGCAACGGTAAAGACAAACCCTATCGGGTGCACTTCAGGACCCCTTCCTATCCACACGGTTTGACAGTCCTGGAAAAGGCATTAAAGAATGCCAGCATCGCCGATGTGGGAAATATTATGATCAGCTTATACGTCGTTGCTCCGGAAATAGACAGGTAATCGATAACGTTAATGGGAAATAATGCCATGGCCAAGCGAAGTTTACTCAGTCCATTAAAGTCAGTCAGATATCTTTTTAAGAAACCGAAGACGTTGAGGTATCCGTTTGAGCTGAAGGAACCCGCACAAAGATACAGGGGTTTTCATCTCAACGATTGGGAAAAGTGTACGGGTTGCGGGAACTGCGCTGATATTTGTCCCAACGAGGCGATCAACATGGTCGAAATATCCGAGTTAGAACCCAAACTCGGGGAAAAAAACGAGAGGCCGCAATTGGATTATGGACGATGCTGTTTCTGCGGCTTGTGTGTGGATATATGCCCTCCAGGCTCCCTGCGGCTTTCCAGGGACTATTTTCACATACACTTTGACACAGATACTTTTGTATTCATCCCCAAGGACGAAAAAACGGATAAGGAAAAATTTCTCCCCCCCGGAAAATATTCGGTGTTAAAAGCAAGCCTGTCGCACAGAAAAGAGGATTATGAAGGGTTTGCTTCTGATCTTCGATATACCCTGTTTGAGCCTGAGCGTGTGCAAATGCCTGAAGTACCACCAGAGGAAAGGAAACTCTCCTTTATCGAGCAGGTCATCGGGTACAATAAGGAAGAGGCCAAGAGAGAGGCGGCACGCTGTCTTGAGTGTAAGCTCTGCGAGGAGGCATGTCCGGCACATATGAAGATCTCCGAATATATTCAGGCCATTTACGAAGACAAGCCCGAAGAGTCCTTGAAAAAAATATTCGAGGACAATCCCATTCCTTCCATCTGTGGAAGGATCTGTATGAGATATTGCGAGGACGCCTGCTCATTGCGGCTGAGGGGTGAAGCTTTGGCCATAAGATGGCTTAAGAGATACGTTGCAGATACCATTAAGGACTATGAGACAGCATTAGAACTGAGTCCAGCAGAATCCACCGGCAAAAAGATCGCTGTAATCGGTGCCGGACCAAGTGGCTTGGCGGTTGCCTACTTTTTGGTTTTGTCAGGACATAAGATTTTGGTATTTGATGATTTACCTGGTGGAGGCGGTATGTTGCGCATCGGGCCACCGCTCTATCGGTTACCCATTGAAAGCATTGATAAAGATGTAAACTATATAGCCTCTTTGGGGGTCGAATTCAAGTTCAGTACCAATGTCGGTCAAGACTTATTGTTTGAAGATCTCCTAAGGGATTATGATGCGCTTTACTTAGGAATCGGAACCACAGTGAGCCGTTCGACAAAGGTGAAAAATTTTGAAAAGTGCCTATTGGCCCTTGATTTCCTGAAAGACAATAAAATTGGAGAGAAACGCAAAGTAGGAAAAGAAGTAATCGTTATCGGTGGTGGAAATGTGGCCATGGATGTAGCTCGAGAGACTTTGAGACTTCAGAATATGCAATATCCGGATGAAAAGGTGAGCACAAAGACGGTTTCCCTGGAGGATTGGGATATCATGCCGGCCACTGAAG
The DNA here is from genome assembly GCA_030628225.1 of Candidatus Zixiibacteriota bacterium. Lineage (GTDB taxonomy): Bacteria > SM23-81 > SM23-81 > SM23-81 > SM23-81 > DAOVRJ01. Next base: position 2,969 of record DAOVRJ010000015.1, read on the forward strand.
AGGAAATCGAAGAGGCAAAGGTTGAAGGAATACAATTCAATCCCGGTTGGGGCCCCAAAGAGGTTAATTTGGATGAGAAAGGCCATGTCAAAGGGCTTCTCTGCATGAAGGTAAAATCTGTGTTCGATGATCAGGGGAAATTTGCACCGACCTTTTATGAAAAAGAGGAAATGCTTCTGGAAGGCGACATGATCATCGAGGCCATTGGACAGGCGCCGGATTTTTCATTCATATCCGAAAAGCTTTTTGATAAACTTGAATTTACCGAAATGAGGAAGGTAAAAGTCGATGAGAATGGGATGACCTCCATCCCCGGAGTTTTCGCCGGGGGGGACATCGTCAACACCAATTTAGATGCGGTCACGGCAATTGCCGATGCAAAGATTGCTTCGGAAGGTATTAACAGATATTTTATTAAGGGTATAAAAAATCCTTGACAAAGCGTTGTTTGCGGTGTTATAATGTTTTAACATGACTTGTGAAAAATTTCTCAAGCCGGCAGGAAATGCCCGTGAAGGTTTTAAAGACCAATCGCGAGAAGTTTGAGCTTTTCCTCGAGAAAATCGTTGGGGATGGTGTATTATATGCCAACGTGGAGGACGAAGAAGGCCAGATTCATTTCGAGAAGCTTCTTCTCGATCAGCTAAGCAGGGTTACCCTGGGGAAGGCCAGGGCCCTGGAGACGTCCAAAGCCTTTTTCTTCACCCCGCGAACCAAAGTGGCTGAGTATCCCTCGTCTTCCGCCCAGGAGATCACGGCTACGAAGATGACCGTGCTGGGTCTCAAAGCCTGTGGCCTGAGGGCGCTTCAGATACTGGACCGGGTATTCATGGATGACATCACGGATCCGTTTTACCAGGCCAGAAGGAAGAACAGCACCATCATCACCTGTGATTGCACCGAGCCTTGGGAGACCTGTTTCTGCACCGAGATGGGCCATTTGCCTTATCCCGAATCCGGATTCGACCTGAACATCTCGGTTTCAAACGGCCAGATTTTGGTAGAGGTGGGTACCAAGAAGGGCGATGCTCTGGTGGCGGAGCACTCTGGATTGTTCGCCGATGCCGATAAAACCTTACTGCAGCAGAGGGAGGCTAAGCGCAAAGCAACAGTTCAACGTGTGAAGAAGATCAACGAGCGTTTCGGCATCTCCGTTCCGTATCAAAAACAGGTTAAGGAATACCTGGACAGCCCGGCCTGGAAAAAGCAGGGATTAGCTTATTCCTGTGTGGAGTGTGGAGCATGCACCCATGTGTGTCCAACCTGCCGTTGCTTCTTGCTCTTCGATCAAAAGAAGGGAGACCATGCCGAGCGAGCCATGGTCTGGGACGTCTGTTTTTATCCCGGATACTGGCGCATGGCCGGAAAGCTCACCCCCAAACCAAGACTTTTAGACCGCTTCCAGAACCGCTTTTCCTGCAAGTTTGATTATTTTGTAGATAACTACGAGGCCATTGCCTGTACAGGATGCGGCCGGTGCATAGAGGCCTGTATGGGCAAGATAGATATTCGCCAGTGTCTCAGCGAGATTCAAAAGCTGGAGAAGTCCCCTGCATAGAGGGTTGGTTTCTCATATGGCCAAGGTACAAAACCCATATTTTCCGCAAGAAGCTGAGATCCTCGAGGTGATCGAGGAGACGCCGACCATTAAGACCTTTGTGCTTCGATCGCAGGAGCCCATACCTTTTAAGGCTGGCCAGTTTATGGAGCTCACCGTTCCGCAGCTGGGTGAAGCCCCGTTTACGCCCTCCTCTTCTCCCCATAAACCGGAGCGGATGGAGATCACCATCCTGCGTACGGGAACGGTGACCGATGCCCTGCACCAGATGAAAGCAGGTCAGCTGGTGGGCCTAAGAGGACCTTTTGGCAAGGGATATCCGGTGCAGAAATTTTACGGCAAGGAGGTCCTGGTGGTTGGTGGGGGTGTCGGATTGGCGCCCTTGAGGTCTTTACTCTACACCTTGTTTCACAACATCGACAAATTCAAGAGGGTTTCCATAAAGTATGGAGCTCGCCAGCCTGAGGAGCTCTGTTTCCAGAGAGAGTTCGAGAAATGGGGGAAGTTGGAGGGTGCGGACATGGATGTGACCATCGATGTGCCTGCACCCGGCTGGACCGGAAAGGTGGGTCTGGTGACCACCCTGCTGGATGATCTGGACCTGGATTTGAAGAGCTGCTACGTGGTCTCCTGCGGGCCAGATGTGATGCTTAAATTCGTCACCCTTAAATTGCTGGATGTGGGATTCCGGCCCGAGCAGATTTATCTGTCCATGAACCGGAATATGAGTTGTGGTGTAGGCAAGTGTGGGCACTGTGTCGTTGGTCGCTATTTTCTATGCAAGGATGGGCCGGACATGAACTACGCTGATGTCATGGACGTACCCGGCCTTTTTGGATAGGGCAAGAGGTGATCATGGCTTCATCGAAAGTCAACAGCACCAGAACCATCTGTCCTTTCTGCTCGCTGCAGGATTGGCTCAAGCTGCGGTGGAGTCGTTCTACCGCGCGTTTTACCAAGGATTCTTTCATCTCCGTTGATTACGATGCGCAAAATTCCATCAACGAGGGATCCCTGTGTCCTCGGGGAAATGCCGTAGCAGAGCTAGTTGATCACCCCCAACGGCTCATCTGTCCTTGCCTGAACGGGCAGGATGTCGATTGGGAGGAGGCATTTTCTCACGCGGCCAGTTCCCTGAAGGACCTGGCCAGGAAGCATGGTCCTGAGGCTGTGGGGGTCCTGGCCGGAGGTGGGTTGACTCTGGGGGAGGCCCTGAGCCTGGAAAAGCTAGCCCGGGAGGTTTTGAAAACTCCTTATGTGGCACCCCTTTTTCCCGATGATAGCGCCGTCTTTCACAGTTTGGCCCGTCTGGGTTGGGATGTGGGTTTTAGCCTGAAAGATCTTCAGGAGCGTCAGGTGATCCTTCTGGTAGGGGATGTGTTCACAGAACATCCGGTAATCTCCAAACGGATTCTGCGGGCTAAATACAAAGATCGAGGGCATCGTCTCTTTGTCATCGATTCCATGGCCACCCCGACCACCTGGTTTGCCCATGAGCATCTTCAGCCCATCCCGGGCACAGAGGTTCTAGTTTTAGCAGGCATTGCCCAGATGCTCTCGGCCTCGGCCAGAGGAAATGCAGGGGAGTTTCCCCTAAAACTGGACCTGGGGGGCATCGCCAAGCGAACAGGTGTCTCCCAGGAGCAGATGGGTAAGGTGGCCTCGGCCTTGAGCTCTGCCTCGGATGGAGCCATTATCCAATCTAATCTATATGGTCACCAGGGCTTACCAGGAGCCTGCACTATTCTCGGGCATGCTCTGGCTCGCTTGGCAGGGGGTAAGTTCTCCTTTTTGCACCTTCCCGTATCCTGTAATAGTCGGGGGGTCTTTCAGGTTCTTTCCTCTGCAGAAAAAGGCCAGAAGGTCGTCTCCGGTCCCCAGATTTTAGAGATGGTGACTGAGGGCAAGATCAAGGGACTTTTGCTGTTTGGACTGGATCCCCTCTCGGCTGTGCCCTCGGAGAAATTGGCGGAGGTCCTGGGAAGGCTGGAATTTCTCCTGGTGGCGGATCTATTGCCGACAAATTCCACGCCGCTGGCTAACGTCCTTTTGCCGGCAGCCGCTGGACCCGAGAAAAGTGGACAGCTGCTGTATTTAAACGGTGAGAAGCAAGATTTTGAGTCTGCTATACCCGCTCCTGGCCTGGCCTGGCCCGAGAAGGATATCATCGAGAATCTGGCCCGTAAACTATCTCCCAAACATGATTTGTCCGCCACTTCTCCAGAGATCGAGGAGAGATTGAAAGGGGGAGCTAAAACCCCCTGGATGGAGATGCTTGCAGAGGTGGAACCTGTTCTGGGCAAGAAGCTGTCTGCCGACGAGGGTAAAGAGACGGCCTATCCTCTCTTCCTGGTGCCAACCGCTGTGCCGGCTCACCTGGGAGATGGTAGCCTCTCCAGGCATTTAAGCTGGGCGCAGAAAACCTGCGGCAGCCCCTGCATCTGGGCCAACGCCGCTCTAATGGAAAAGCTGAGGTTGGTAGAAGGAGCCCGGGTCCAGGTTTCTTCCAAAGCGGACAGGGCTATTTTCCCTCTGCTGCTGGACCGCAAACTGCCTGAAAATGTGATCGCCGCTCCGGCTCATTTTCCCCAGGTACGTAAGCTTTTTTCCTGGAAACTCGATTCCCAATATGGAGATCTGGAGCTGGGGCCTGAGCGAGTCTTGCTGTCCCTCCCGAAGGAGAGCGGTTGAGTTGAACGAAAAGATTACCAGCCAAAAGGTTATCGTTCTCAATCTGGATTACTGCATCGGATGCCGCAGCTGCGCTTCCGCCTGCACCGAGAGTCACTATCAGCATCTCAATCTGGTTCATGGCCAGGTGGGAGAGCTGGCGGTTCTCCCGCACCATTGTCGCCACTGTCAGCAAGCGGCCTGCGTGGCTGCATGCCCAACTCAGGCCCTGGAGCAGGATGAGAACGGGGTCGTTCTTCGACACAACAGCCTGTGCGTTGGCTGTAGGTCCTGTGTGTACGCCTGTCCTTTCGGCGTCTTGGACGAAGAGCTTTTGCAGCATATTTCCGCGAAGTGTGACCTGTGTGTGGACCGCACCAGCCAAGGGCTTGAGCCCAGATGTGTGGCCACCTGCGTCTCCGGGGCGCTCACTTTTGAGGATTTGTCTGAGGTGTGGGAGGAAGGACGTCTGCAGGTGGGGTCGCGTATTATCTCTCGAAGCCCGTGGAAAAGAGCATAGAGGACGGATTCATGGAAAGAGCGTTTTACCCTCTCGTTTATTTTCTTATTTTCCCCGGTTTTCTGTTCACCAGCATTATAGGACTTTTAGCCAGCTGGGTGGACCGAAAAGTGACGGCACGGGTTCAGTGGCGGGTGGGACCTCCCTGGTATCAGCCATTCGTTGATATATTAAAGCTGATGGGCAAGGAGACCATCGTTCCCGCCGGGCACAAAGCCTCTTTTTTTCTCCTGGCGCCCTTATTGGGTCTGATAGGAGTAACGCTGGTTTCCACCATATTATGGGTGTTGAACCTGAACCCAGGCAGCAGTTTCGTGGGCGATCTGGTAGTGATCCTCTACCTGTTCACACTTCCCTCTTTGGCCGTGATCATTGGGGGGGCGGCTTCCAAGAACCCGTTGGGAGCCCTGGGGGCCAGCAGGGAGATGAAGCTCGTTTTAGGCTATGAGCTTCCTTTTCTCATCGCCATCTTTACCGTGGTCGTCAAGATCGGATCCATTCTGTTCCAGGACATTTTAGGTTTTCAACAGATCAACGGCATCATGCTCAGACATCCCTCGGGAATTATCGCCTTTGTGGTGGCCATCATCTGTACTCAGGCCAAGCTGACCATGGTTCCCTTCGACATCCCCGAGGCCGAGCAGGAGATTTTGTCTGGACCATTTGTGGAGTACTCGGGTGCCCCGCTGGCCGTCTACAAGCTCACTCGAGCAATGATGCTGTTCACCCTGCCCGTTTTTCTGATCACCGTCTTTTGGGGCGGACTGCAGTTTTCCGGTTGGGATCTGCTGTGGACCGTCCTTAAATATGTAGCCCTGTTGGTGATCATTATATTGATCAAAAATACAAACCCCAGGTTGAGGATCGATCAGGCCATGAGGTTTCTGTGGGGACCGGTAACGGTCCTGGCCATCCTGGGTATGGTGCTGGCGGTAGTGGGACTGTGAACTTCGCTGACCGGCGTTTGTTAAAGTGTAAAACTCTTGGAGAACAACAGTGGCTTTGAAAAACTGGGCGTTGAAGAAATCCCCGTGGATCTTTCACCTGTGCACCGGCTCCTGCAACAACTGCGATATAGAGCTTTTGGAATGTCTCACTCCCAGGTACGATGTGGAGCGCTTTGGTATTCTGCTGGTGGGCAGTGTCAGGCATGCCGATGCTCTGATAGTGACCGGGGCCTTGACCCGGCAGTGTGTTCCTCGGCTTAAGGAGCTCTACGATCAGATGCCCAAGCCGGGTCTGGTGATCGCCCTGGGACAGTGTGCCTGTTCATGCAGCATTTTTAAGGGTTCATACAACATAGTCGGCCCAATAGATAAAATCGTTCCGGTGGACGTTTACATCCCGGGTTGTCCTCCCAAACCCGAGGCCATGATCTCGGGCATCGTCAAGGCCCTGGGAAAGCTGTGAGGATACCCGGCCACTTTAAGGTGATTCTATGAGCGACGGCATTCTCAAGTTGATCGAGCAGAAATTTGGCTCCCAGGTGGAGGTACAGGAGAAATCTTCCACCCGAGCTTACGTCATGGTGGAGAGATCGGTCCTGCTGGACGTGGCCAGGTTCTTGCTCCAGGAGCATAGCGCTCGTTTTTGCACTGCTTCGGCTGTGGACACTCGCTGGGGCGTTGAGATTCTCTATCACTTTTCCCTGGATTTGGCCAATAATATCGTCACCGTCAAAGTTCTGGCCAAGAAGCCTTTTCTGCAGATGGAGTCTTTGGCCAGTTTCCTGCATGCCGCTAATTGGATCGAGCGGGAAATTAACGAGATGTTCGGGGTGCAATTCCTCGGGCACCCGGACATGAGGCGGCTCCTGCTGCCCGACGACTGGCCGGAGGGCGAATACCCATACAGGAGGACACAGCGTTGAGTCAAATTGTGCCCATAGGTCCGTATCATCCTCTGTTGGAAGAGCCGGAGTTCTTCACCTTGAAGGTGGAGGGGGAGCGGGTTGTGGATATGGATGTCCGCATCGGATACAATCATCGGGGCATCGAGAAGCTGGCTGAGAGCAAGACCTGGGACCAGGACACCTTTTTAGTGGAGAGGGTTTGCGGCATCTGTTCCACCTCTCACCCAATCGCCTATGTCAACGCCGTGGAGGATCTGCTGGAGTTGGAGATCCCGGAACGGGCCAAGTATATCCGCTCTGTGGTGGCTGAGATGGAGCGTCTGCACAGTCATCTGTTGTGGGTTGGTCTGGCCGGGCATTTCATCGGATATAACACCATCTTCATGTGGGCCTGGAAATACCGTGAGCCAGTGCTGGAAATTTTCGAGAGGATCACCGGCAACCGCAACCATTACGCTATGATAAGGATCGGCGGAGTCCGCAAGGATATCCTCAAGGAGGACATTCCCGATTTTCTAAAGGCCATGGACGAGCTGGCCAAAAAGAATGAGATGCTTACCAAGGCGGTAATCGACGATCCGGTTCTGCACGCTCGCCTGAAGGGAGTGGGGGTGCTGTCCAAAAAGGATGCCGTGGAGTACGGCGTTCTGGGACCCACCGCTCGCGGCTCGGGATATGATATTGATGTGCGTCGCGATGCACCATATGCCGCCTATGACCTGGTGGACTGGCAGGTTATTACGTTTCAGGAGGGGGACGTCTTTGCCAAGGCCGCCGTCCGGCTCCTGGAGAATGCCGAGTCCATCAAGATTATCAAACAATGCCTGGAGCGCCTGAAGGAGCTTCCCGAAGGCGACTTTTTCGTTCCCGTGGAAGAGATCCCCGTGGGAGAGGGCATCGGGCACGGAGAGGCACCCAGAGGGGAAGTCTTTCATTACGTGCGCTCCGATGGCTCCAATTGTCCCATTCGGCACAAGATCAGAGCGCCTACCTTTCAGAACCTACCATCCTTCAAGGCCTCCTGTATCGGCGAGACTATCGCCGATGTGGCCCTGATAACCGCCGCCATCGATCCCTGTTACTGTTGCACCGAGCGGATGGTGGCCGTCGATGTCGATAGCGGAAAGCGGCTTTTCAACGGTCAGGACCTGGTTCGGCTCTGTCAGGAGAAAACGGAGCGTATCAGGGATAAGATGAAGGGCTGATCATGAATTCTTTGCTATGGCCCATAGTGGTTCCCGCCGTCGCCGGGTTTTTATGTCTGCTCATTCCCCGGAGAGTTCGGGTTGTCCGGGAGGTTTTGGCTCTGGTGGCTACCGTGTGGACCTTCGTGGTGGCCATCCAGATCTTTCGGGGTGGAGAATACTTCCTGCAGCAGGATTGGCTGCAGTTCGGCTCTTTCGCTGTGGCCTTTGACCTGAGAGCCTACCAGTTCAGCTCTTTTGTGCTGATGTTCATCGGCTTCTTCGGGCTGGTCGTGGCCAGCTATTCGGCTGCCTACATGGCCAAGAGCGATGTTGGAAAGCGCTATTACACTTATCTGCTGTGGACGGTAGCTGCTGCATCTGGTGTGGTGTTATCAGACAACCTTATGATACTATTGATGTTTTGGGAAATTGCCACCATCCTGTTCTACCTCTTGGTTACCCTGGGAGGAACCAAGCAGTCCAGCGCGGCTGCACGCAAGAGTTTCACTATTCTGGGATTTTCCGATTGCGCTCTGCTGTTGGGAATTGTTTTCCTATGGGCTATCGGTGGCAGTCTCAGCATCAGCCATTTGAGCGTAAAGTTGGGCAGTGGCTTTGCTTATATCACCTTTATCCTCTGTGCCGTGGGCGCTTTGGCCAAGGCTGGCGCCTGGCCGGTTCATTCTTGGGTGCCGGCCGCAGCCGAGGGCGCGCCCACGCCGGTGATGGCTTTTCTGCCAGCCTCTCTGGACAAGCTGCTGGGAATTTACCTGCTGGCCAGATTGTCCTTGGATCTGTTTATCATGGATCGGGCAATGGGGTTGGTGCTGATGATCTTGGGCGCTATTACCATTATTTTTGCGGTGATGATGGCCCTGGTGCAGCATGATCTGAAGAAGCTACTCTCGTTCCACGCCGTGAGTCAGGTGGGCTATATGGTATTAGGCATCGGCACCGGAGTGCCCATCGGCATCATGGGCGGCTTGTTCCATATGGTGAACAACGCCATCTATAAAACCTGCCTTTTCCTGAGCGCTGGCGCCGTGGAGAAACGCGCTAAAACCACCGATCTGGTAAAGCTGGGAGGATTGGCCTCGGCCATGCCGGTGACCTTCGGGGTCACCGTCATTGCATCCTTATCAATATCAGGGGTGCCACCTTTCAATGGATTTTTCTCTAAGTGGTTAATTTATCAAAGCCTCGTCTCTATTCAGCAGCCTATCTTTCTTATTGCGGCCATGTTCGGCAGTGCCCTGACCCTGGCCTCCTTCATCAAGGTGCTCTATTCCGTATTTTGGGGGGAGAGGCCCAAGAAGCTCCATGGAATCAAGGAAGTGGGTTTTCTGATGGCCTGGCCCATGGTGGCCTTGGCTCTGCTTTGTGTCCTTTTCGGGTTCGCGGCTCAGTACCCCCTGCAGAAGTTCATCGGTCCTGTGGTGGGCTTCAATTTCGAGGGCGTACCGGAGAAGGTCAGCATGGTAAATGCTCTGTGGAGTCCAACCTTAGCCACCGCGCTGATGATCGTGGGTCTGATGGTGGGGCTGATCATATATCTGCTGGGTCGGGTCGGCCGTAGACGCGAGGCCCGCGCTTTCATCGGCGGAGAGGTGTTAGATACAGATCAGACTCGGGTGGCGGGAACCGGTTTCTACGATACGATTCGGAATTTAAGCGGCTTTCGAGGGGTCTATAACGATGCCGATAAGGGTGTGTTTGACCCGTATTTTCTGGGAGGTAAACTGGGCGCCAAGCTGGTGAGAGCTCTGCAGGATTTACACGACGGCGTTCTATCCTCTTATCTCTCATGGAGCCTGATTGGTCTGGGTATTCTGCTCTTTTTAATGATGATGTGAGCCGGTTGAGCTGGAGGAAGACAAGCAGATGCTGGTGCTGATTAGTCTATTGGTCTTTATAAACCTGGGTGCGATTATCGCCATTGAGAGCAAGTACCTGCTCTCCACGGTGATCTCCATAGGTGCTGTCGGATTTGGGTTGAGCATTGTATTCCTGCTTTTGGGAGCGCCGGACCTGGCCATTACCCAGGTGGTGGTGGAGATTCTTATCTTGATCATCCTGATTCGGGGAACGGTTACCCTGGACAACACGGCTATCGAGAAATACCGGGACACCTTCGCCATGGTGATCAGCCTGATATTCTTCGGGATGTTTCTCACCTTCGCCTATATGGCTTTCAAGGCCCTGCCCGAGTTCGGTCATCCCCTGATGAGAGTCTCTCGAGAATATCTGCAGCATGGTGTGGAGAAGACCGGTGCTACCAATATCGTCATGTCCATAATCTTGGACTATCGGGCCTACGATACCCTGGGCGAGGCCACCGTTTTGTTCACCGCCATCTTGGGGGCTTTTGTGGTGCTCAGGAGGAAGGGGCGCAAGAAGATTGGAGAGAAAGACACTACCAAGGTGGGCATTCCCGGCGAGTTTTAATTTGACAAGGAGCTCGAGGTGACCCAGGAACCAGAAGGTATGACCTTGATCGTCAAGAGCATCGGGAGATTGGTGATCAACTTCATCATGCTGTTCGGAATATACATCATTTTATATGGGCATCTGTCACCCGGTGGAGGGTTTCCTGGAGGAGTGATCGTGGCCACAGCCTTCATCTTGTTGATGCTGTCCTTTGGCCGGAAAACGGCCCTGCGCAAGTTCGGGGACACCACAGCTTCCCTGCTGGACAATTTTGCGGCCCTGTCTTTTTTGACCATTGGTTTTCTAGGTCTTATAGGCGGATATTTCTTCTTGAACTTCATCGATCGCGGGATCCCTTTCCAGCTTTTTAGCGCCGGAACTATCCCTCTGGCCAACATAGCCATCGGGCTGAAGGTGTCGGCCTGCCTGTATGCGGTTTTCGTGGCTTTGGCTATATTTGGCAAGGTCCTGGCTGGCCCGGAGCAGGACGGTGTAGGGCCAGCCGAAGAGAAGCCAACAGATTCAGGAGAACACAGGCGATGATCGTTTACCTGTTGTGCAGTTTTCTTTTTGTCTTGGGCCTGTATTGCCTGGTGGCCAAGAAGAACATCATCAAGAAGATCATCGGTATCATCACCATGGAGTACTCGGTCAACCTGTTTCTCGTCTTGGTGGGATACAGGGCTCGAGGAATTGCACCTATTCTATCTAAGGGAGCCGATAAGGCCGAATTCATAGCCAAGAGCGTCGACCCCCTGCCTCAGGCCCTGGTTCTTACCGCCATCGTCATCGGTCTGGGGACCATCGCCCTTATGGTGGCCATCTGTATCCGTCTGTACGAGCGTTATGGAACCTTTGATATGACCGAGATACGAAGACTGAGAGGTTGACCCTGGGCGTTTGGCCAAGATTTTGGAGGAGCCAGAGTCGATGAACCATATTCTTCCCCTGTTTGTCGCTGTACCGCTGGGAACGGCCTTCATAATACTCATCCTGGCCAAGGTGTGGAGAAAAGCCGGAGTTCCTTTTGCTTTGCTCACCTCCATCTGCCTGGTGATTTTTTCTGTCTCCGTTATTGGCCAGGCCAGCATCTATCGTATGGGCAACTGGCCACCGCCCTGGGGCATCGTTTTGGTCCTCGACGGACTGAGCACACTTCTGCTTTTAACCATCAGCGTGATCAGCTTTTTTGCCCTCCTTTTCTCCATTCGGTACATGGACCGATATACGGCCAAGCCGAAATTTTACGCCCTGTTCATGCTGTTAGTGGCCGGCATGAACGGTGTGGTTCTCAGCGGAGACTTTTTCAACCTGTTTGTCTTTCTGGAAATTGCCTCCATCGCCTCCTATGCCTTGGTTGCCTTCGGCTGTGAGGAAGAGGAACTGGAGGCTTCCTTCAAGTATCTGATCCTCAGCGGAGTGGCCTCTACCTTCATTCTGTTAGGCATCGCCATTCTATACAGCCTTACCGGGACCCTGAACATGGCGGACGTAGCCCGGACCATCGGCAACATGCCTGCCAACAACGCCGTGCTATTCGCCATCTCCATGTTTCTCATGGGATTCGGTCTTAAGGCGGCCCTGGTCCCCTTTCATCCCTGGTTGCCCGACGCCCATCCCGCGGCGCCGGCGCCCATCTCAGCAATGTTGTCGGGAGTGCTGATTAAAGCACTGGGCATGTACGTTTTGATCCGGTTGATCTTCAACGTCTTCGGTCTTTCTCCGTTCCTCTCCAGTGTGCTCATGATCCTGGGTGGTCTATCCATGGTGGTGGGAGGTTTGTTGGCCATTGGACAGGATGATCTGAAACGATTGCTGGCTTATTCCAGCATCAGCCAGATCGGCTATGTGGCTGTGGGCCTGGCCCTGGGTACCCCCCTGGGGATCATGGGTGGTCTGTTTCATCTGATCAATCATGCCACCTTTAAGTCCCTGTTGTTTTTGTCAGCAGGGGCCATTGAATACAGCACTGATACCAGAAAGCTGAGCAAGATGGGCGGGTTGAGCAATCGCCTGCCGGTGACTACCACTTCCGCAGCCATTGGCTTTTTGTCCATCTCCGGCATTCCACCCCTGAATGGGTTCTGGAGTAAGCTGATCATCATCATCGCTCTGGTCCAGGCCGGCCATTACATTCTCGCCTCTGTGGCGGTGCTGGTCAGCTTTCTGACCATCCTCTACTTCATGAGGGTCCAGCGCCATCTGTTCTTCGGGGATTTGCCGGCCAAGCTGGCCAAGATAACGGAGGTGCCCTATCTCATGCGGGTCTCGCTGGTGTTGCTGGCCATCATGTGTCTGGCCATGGGGCTGCTTTATCCCTTCCTGTCCGGCACTATTCTGGACCCGGCACGAGATGTGATCTTGGAAGGCACTGCCTACGTGCACAGGGTTTTCGGCGTTTAGGAAGGTCTGAGAGAGAGGGACGACAGAGATGGCCAACAGAATTTTCCAGTTTCTGATCATCTTCATTCTCTGGCTGCTGCTCACCTGGTCTCTGACTGTGCAGGAGATCATCGTGGGCGTAGTGGTTGCCTTGCTGCTGAGCATATTGCTCTCTGACGTCTTTGTTCGGGGAGGGGGGAAATTTGTCCAGCCGGCGCGCTACTTCTGGTTTCTGGTCTATCTGCCGCTTTTCTTCTACTATGTGTTCCGCGCCAACTTTGATGTGGCCTACCGTGTGCTTCATCCGGAGATGCCCATTAGGCCGGGCATCGTCAAGGTGCGCACTACCCTGAAAAGCGATATGGCAAAAGCCTTTCTGGCGAATTCCATCACCCTGACCCCGGGCACCTTGACCGTGGACATCGTCGGTGATCACCTATATGTGCACTGGATCAACATCGTGACCGAGGACCCGCAGGAGGAGACGGAGGTTATCGTCAGGAAGTTCGAGGGTTACCTGAGGAGAATTTTCGAATGATCGTGCTGATTATCCTTTTAGTCCTCTGCTGTTTTATGTGCCTGTACCGCATCGGCGCCGGCCCCACTCCACCGGACCGAACCGTAGGTATAGACACCCTGGGCACTTTGGTGGTCGGTTTTTGTGCCTTCACGGCCATCATCACAGGCAAAGAATGGTACATGAACGTGGCCATTTCCTGGGCTTTGCTGAGCTTTATCGGCACCATCGCCCTGGCCAAGTTTTTGGAGGGAAGGGGATTCGATGAGTGAGATCATCGGCATCGTGGTCATCTCCATGGGAGTGGCCTTTGATCTATTCGGGTGTATCGGGCTGGTTCGGCTTCCAGACATCTACAATCGCCTTCAGGGAGCCACAAAGTGCGTGACCCTGGGAACCTGTTTGATCCTGCTGGGAGTTCTGATTCATTCCGGGGGTGCCATGGGCGCCAAGGCTTTGCTCTGTGCCATCTTTATTCTGTTGACTTCACCCACAGGTGCTCATGCCCTGGCCAGAGGTGCTCATAAGTCCGGAGTTAAACTCTGGGAAGGAAGCGTGATGGACAAGTACGCCGATGATAAAGAGGGAGAGCTGGATCGGTAATTCTGGGAGGTTGACCGTTTGAGAAAGCCCAAGCTGAGGGAGCTAAAAGAGGCCATCACGGCCGTTATTAAGGGGCCCTATACCAGCAAATTCCCCAAGGAGCCCGCCGTGGTGTCGGAACGTTTCCGCGGCCTGCCTAAATATCATGAGGATGATTGTGTCCTCTGCGGGGCCTGTGCGGAGGTCTGTCCACCGGGAGCCATCGAGATGATCCAGGAGCGCCTTGAGGATGGAACTGCGAAACGGCGCATGGTGCTCCATTATGATATCTGTATTTTCTGCGGTCAGTGTCAGCGAGCCTGCATCACAGATAAGGGAATCATTCTCAGCAACGAATTCGACTTGGCCCTCTTTGATCACACAGAGGCTCTGGAGACGGTGGAGGACGAGCTGCTGGTCTGTGAGGTCTGTGGTGAGTTCATAACCAGCCGCAAGCACGCTCTGTGGATTGCCCGGAAGCTGGGGCCCATTGCCTACGCTAACCCCAATTTGATCTTGGCTTCTCAGGAGGAGTTGGGTTTGGTGGACGAGATTGGACCCAGACCAGAGAGACCTTTAAAAAGAAACGACAACATGCGGTTTCTGTGCCCGCGCTGCCGGCGGAATTTAATTCAGACGGATGAGTGGGGATAGATCGTGGTCCTGGCCCAGTTGAGAGAGTGCCTGCGGGGAAAGGTGGTTATCGTCGGAGTAGGTAACTCCTTGAGGGGTGACGATGGGTTGGGACCTTGTTTGATCCAACAGCTGCGCAGGAGGGTGACAGCACCTCTTTTTGACTGTGGTTCGGTGCCGGAGAATTTTCTGGGCCCTATCCGCCGTCAGCATCCAGACACAATTCTGGTGCTGGATGCCGCTGATTTCTCAGCGGACCCTGGTGAGGTGAGGATTTTCGATTCGAATACCTGGCGAGGTGGAGGGCTGTCCACACATAATTTTTCCCTGGATTTATTTGCCGATCTTCTGGTTGAGAGCACAGGTGCCCGGGTGTATCTGCTAGCTGTTCAACCGAAACAAATTGGGTTTGGTCAGGCCATGAGTACCGAGGTGAAAGAGGGTTGCCGAAAGCTCCGGCAATGGTTGTTGTCCTCCCTGGGTGACCAGAGTTGATTGCGTCTCCCATAGTGCTGTTCACTTGTGATCTGCCTGCGGGCAGATTTTTTATTGTCACGGTCTGCCCCGATGAGACTGGACACCATAAATTAAGGGACAGGCCGGGTCGATATGCGCAAATTTCTCTTGTTTTCTTCCCCTTAAGGTGTTATTATTTGAAATATTCCGGTCTGGTTAACGGATAGGGAGACAT
>DAOVRJ010000160.1 GCA_030628225.1 Candidatus Zixiibacteriota bacterium
GCTTCTGGTGAAGATGGACGGGTTCGAGTCCAACGAGGGGGTCATCCTGCTGGCGGCCACCAACCGGCCCGATGTTCTGGACCCGGCGCTTTTACGACCGGGCCGCTTCGACCGGCAGATCATAGTGGACAACCCGGATGTGAGGGGTCGGGAGGGAATATTGAAGGTACACACCCGGCGCATTCCCCTGGCCAAAGACGTGGACCTCACCATTCTGGCGCGCGGGACTCCCGGCCTGTCAGGAGCCGACCTGGCCAATCTGGTCAACGAGGCCGCCCTGTTGGCAGCCCGGAGGGACCGTGACAAGGTGACCATGATCGACTTCGAGGAGGCCAAGGACCGGGTGATGATGGGAGTAGAGCGAAAAAGCCTGATCCTCAGCGAGGATGAGAAGAGAAGCACCGCCTATCATGAGGCCGGGCACGCCCTGGTGGCCAAGCTCATCCCCGAGGCCGAGCCGGTCCACAAGGTGACCATTATCCCGCGGGGCCGTAGCCTGGGCGTCACTCATCTGTTGCCCAGAGATGAGAAACATAGTTGGTCCAAGGAATATTTGGAGAACCTCATCGCGGTCAAGCTGGGTGGGCGGGTGGCCGAGAAGATCGTCTTCAGCCAGCTAACCACCGGCGCGGGTGGGGACATCGAGGACGCCACCAACTGGGCCAGGAGCATGGTGTGCGAGTGGGGCATGAGCGAGCGATTGGGGCCGGTGACCTTCGGGAAGAAGGAGGCGGAGATCTTCCTGGGCCGAGAAATCGCCAAGCACCGGGACTATAGCGAAGAGACCGCTATCCTCATCGACGAGGAGGTCAAACGCATCGTGGAGGCCCAGGAGCGTCGGGCGGAGGCCATTCTCAGGGCCAATGTGGACAAGCTGCATCGGCTGGCCAAGGCTCTGTTAAAGCGGGAGATTCTGGACAGTTTCGAGATCGACGAGATCCTGCGGACAAAGAGGCCCCGGCCGAGGTATCCGCGGAGAAAACCGCACAGAAGAGAGAAAGAAACCCCCAGACAGGGGGCGCCTGAGGGCCGCAGGCCGCTGCCCAAAACCTCGGGAACGGAGCGGAAACAGAAGGTATGGATAAGACCGAAATCGAGGCCGCAGTCGAAAGATTCTTGAGAGCCATTGGGGAAGATACCCAAAGAGAAGGTCTCCGGGATACCCCCCGACGGGTGAGCGATATGTGCGAGGAGATCTTTGGGGGGATTTCTGCAGATCCTCGAAAGAAGCTGAAGATATACTCGACCAAGAATCAAGACGAGATGATTTTGGTTCGCGATGTGCCGTTCTACTCCATCTGCGAGCACCACCTATTGCCCTTCTTCGGGGTGGTGCATGTGGCCTACATCCCGGACAACGACAAGATCACCGGTTTCAGCAGTCTGGTGAGGGTCGTGGAGACGATGGCCAAGCGTCCCCAGCTGCAAGAGCGTCTGACTACGGAAGTGGCCGACATTATAATGGAGATCCTTAAGCCCAAAGGGGTTCTGGTGGTCATCGAGGCCGAGCACATGTGCATGACCATGAGGGGGGTGAAGAAGCCCGGTTCTACGACCACCACCTCGGCCATGCGTGGGGTGATGCGCAAGGAAGCCACTCGGGGGGAGGCTTTTTCCCTGATCAAGGGGCATAAGTGAAAGGTAGCAGTTGCTAGGACGTGAAATGCAGAGTGAAAAATGAAAAGTGAAAAATGAAAAATGTAAACGGCAGTTGAACTCTGCTTTTACGAATCTCGAATCTCGAATCTCGGTCCCCGAGAAAAGCAGTAGCAGTGGATAGTGGCAGTAGTTAGTAAGCCTCTTACATAGCATGCAACATGCATTCCATTTGGCATCACAATTCACGATATAAGAGCTCAGAGTACTATGGCTCCACCCCAAGTTCGTGTTCTGGATATCCGGGAGCTGTCCCAGGTTGCCAGGGAGCTCAAGCGCGTTGGTGCAGATGGCCGCTCGTGGGACATTTTGGCTCCCAAAGCCGTTTTTAAGGTCGTCAAGGTCTCCGATCTTCCCTTTCCGGCCGCCACTATTCTCAAACAGGAGATGCTCTCTGTGGGAGCGGATGTGGCGGTGGCTCGGGGAGTGGTTACCGCCCGGGCCAGGCGTTCCGATGTCCTGATCATGGGGACGATCTCTCAGTTGGAGCAACTGGCGGATAAGATATCGGCCCAGCCCTTCGGCCTCGGTCAGCTCTCCACGGAGATCCGGCGGATTATCGCCGGTATGGTTATTCCCCAACAGCACCGGCTCCGCTGCCGCGGATTAGCTCTTCCCCTCAGCCAGCGGCCGCACATAATGGGTGTGCTCAACCTCACACCCGATTCTTTTTCCAATGGCGGGCAGTTCAACATCCCCCAACGAGCTATACCTCGCGCCCATGAGATGGTAGCTCAGGGGGCCGACATCATCGATGTGGGGGGCGAGTCCACCCGGCCCGGATCCCAGCCTGTTTCGCTGAAGGAGGAATTGCGCCGGGTGCTTCCCGTGGTGGAGAAACTGTGTGCTGAGTTGAAGGTGCCTGTATCCGTTGACACCTACAAGGCTGAGGTTGCCGAGCGTGCTCTGAAGGCCGGGGCGCACATAATTAACGACATTAGCGCACTGACATTCGACAGGCGGATGGCGGAGGTGGTGGCTGAAAGCGGGGCGGCCCTGGTCCTGATGCACATCAAGGGAACGCCACGTAATATGCAGCGCAACCCCCGGTACGATGACGTCATGGCCGAGATCTTCCATTTTCTGGCTCGTCGGGTGCAGAAAGCCGAAGAGGCTGGCATCGCCCGCGACCGACTGGTGGTGGATCCCGGCATCGGTTTCGGAAAGAGGGTGGAGGATAATTTGGTTATCCTTAATCGTCTTGGGGAGTTGCATGCCTTGGGCCTGCCGGTGCTGGTGGGCGTTTCACGGAAGTCATTTATCGGCAAGGTTCTCGATCTTCCCGTAGATGATCGCTTGGAGGGTTCTGCGGCTGCGGTGACCCTAGCTGTGGCTGGGGGCGCCCATATCCTCCGGGTGCACGATGTTGGGGCCATGAGTCGGGTGGCCCGGATGGCTCATGCCATATGCGGAACTCTGGGATGAGGTAGACCCCGTGGATCTGTTCAAAATCGGTTTTGTAAAAGTTGGCCTCTCCGATTTAATAGACATCGCCGCCGTGGCCTTCATTTTTTACAAGCTGCTGATGCTGATGAAGGGCACCAGAGCCGTCCAGATGCTCACCGGTCTTTTCCTCCTGTTTTTGGCCTCATTTGCCGCCTATTGGCTTCAGCTGGATGCTCTCCGCTGGCTCATCTCCAACGTGGCCCCCGTGGCGGTCATCGCCATCGTGGTGGTTTTTCAGCCGGAGCTGCGCAGGGCTCTGGCCAGATTGGGACAGGGTCCTTTGATGAGGGGATTTTTAAGGGAGGAAGAGAGCGGAATCCTGGATGAGGTGGTCCAGGGAGCCCTGAAGCTATCCCAGATGAAATTGGGCGGCTTGATCGTCTTGGAGCGGGTGGTGGGGTTGAAGAGCTATGTGGAGACGGGGAAAATTATCAACGCCGCTGTTTCAGCCGATCTAATTACCACCATCTTCACCTCCCCGTCTCCCCTTCATGATGGCGCTCTGATCATCCGGGGTTCCATCATCGTGGCGGCTCGCTGTACCCTTCCGCTGACTCAGAACCCGCGCTACCGGAGGGTGCTGGGCATGCGCCATCAAGCTGCTGTGGGTATAAGCGAGGAGTCTGATGCTGTTGTGGTGGTTGTCTCCGAGGAAACCGGGGCCATTTCCGTGGCCAATCGGGGGAGGTTACACCGCAGATTGGATGAGAAGACCCTGCTCAATATTCTGGTGGAGTTTTTCCAGGAGGGAAGGAAGCAGAAGGTCGCCTGATGTTCATCGATTACGCTGAAATCACCATCAGGGGTGGTAAAGGGGGGAACGGCTGTGTCAGTTTTCGGCGGGAGAAATACGTACCCAGAGGAGGACCGAACGGTGGGGATGGTGGTGATGGCGGCAAGGTGATTTTAGTAGCCGACGAGAACGTCAACACGCTTCTGGATTTCCGTCATCGGCGGCGGTTTCAGGCGGGGAAAGGGAAACATGGCCAGGGCTCCAACAAACATGGCAAGAATGGATCAGATGTTCGCGTCCGGGTTCCGGTGGGGACTCTGCTGAAGGACCGGGTGTCGGGCCAGGTGGTGGCCGATTTGGTAGTTCACGGACAAACGGTTGTGGTGGCTCAGGGGGGGAAAGGTGGGCGGGGTAACGCTCGGTTTGCCACCTCCACCCATCGGGCCCCGCGGAAGGTTGAGGCGGGCGCAGAGGGGCAGGAGCGGGAACTGATCCTGGAGCTCAAGCTCCTGGCAGATGTGGGGCTGGTGGGGTTGCCCAATAGTGGCAAGTCGACCCTATTGGCGTGCATTTCATCGGCTCGGCCCAAGATCGCCGATTATCCCTTTACCACTATTCAACCAAAGCTGGGTATAGTTAGCCTGGACGAGTTTCACCGGACTATGCTGGCCGATATACCAGGATTGATTTCCGGCGCCCACCAGGGCAAAGGTCTGGGGATTCGATTTCTACAGCATATCGAGCGCACCCGGATACTGCTTTTTCTCCTGGACATAACCAGTCCGGAGCCGCAAAGGGATTACGAGATTCTGTGTCATGAGCTGTCTCGATATAAGGCCGGTCTGTTGAAGAAACCCTCTTTGGTGGTGCTCAACAAAACCGATCTCTGGCCGGCAGATCACAAATATCCCCAAATAAAGGTCAAAGGGAAGAGTTTGCAGCACGCTATTTCGGCCCTGACCGGTGCGGGAACAGAAGAGCTGAAACGGCTCATTGCTGACCAGTTGGATATGCTTAAGATGGAGAAGGAAATTTGACGGTAGAAGATCGAGATCGGGTAGAGAAAAGCCCTTCGGGAGAACTTAGGCTGACCCTGGACCCGGATCTTCCGCGGATATCCCCGTCGGGGGGGAATTCCTCCGATGGAAAAACCGAGAGGTTCATCGACCTGATCAGCAATGAGCAATTTTCCATCCGCATGGCGGCCACGAAAAAGCTCTCTTCGCTGGGCAAACAGGCCGTTCCCGCCCTTCTGGCTGCACTCCAGGGAGGACTATGGTACACTCGGGAGTGTGCAGCTCAGGCCTTGGGCAATATCGCTGATCCACGGGCAATCGAATCGCTGATTTGCAGCCTGAGAGACGAAAACATAGGGGTGCGCCGGTCAGCGGCTCGGGCTTTGTCCGGCATAGCTGAGAAAGACGGGCTTTCTCCCCTGGCCGATGCTATCCTGGGGGCCGATAGAGCAGCCCGGAGGGACATTTTGGAGACTATTCGGATAGCCAGCCCGTTGGCCGGACGGAAGCTGGACGAAGTCATGGGCGAACAAGTCGAGCCGCACAAAATGGCCGAGGAGAGAGCTCCTCAGGAAGAATCTCTATCCGAGGACTTCAGCTTACGTGGTGTTGCCGACGGTGGGGCCCGCTCGCTATGGCAGAGGCTGCGCAGGTTTCTGAAGAGCGGAAGGTAAGTGACATCCTGGATCCTGGATGAAAAGATAGAACCGATCCTGGATTATAGTTTTGAGAGTTGAGCGAGTTTGGAGAGTTCAGAGAGTTAGGCGAGTTGTGAGAGTTTGGAGAGTTGAGCGAGTTAAGGGAATGCGGAGCTCGGAGCATCTTTAGTTCGGAGCTGGGAACGCGGAACTCGGAGTGCAACCTCACTCCCCATTCATTTAACGTGGCGTCGGGTCTCCGTACCCGACGCTGGCAAATGAAAATGAAAAGAAAAAACCGATCCTAGATCCTGGATGCTGGTTAAAAGCCGAGTCTCGAAACTCGAATCTCGAGTCTCGGTCTTTCA
>DAOVRJ010000181.1 GCA_030628225.1 Candidatus Zixiibacteriota bacterium
CTCATAGGTGCCATTTACCTGGATGGCGGAATTCGGGCGATCCACAGGGTTGTCATTCGCCAGTTTCTGAGGGGGTGGAAGCCGGAGGACGATCCATCCGCGCTAAAAAACGAAAAGAGTTTGCTCTTAGAGCGGGCCCAGGCGCGAGGTATGCGTCCTCAATACCGGCTGATCTTTCAGGGCGGTCCGGAACATAGAAAGGTATTCGCTATAAAAGTGCTTCTTGGCCGCCGTGTTATGGGGCAGGGGTGGGGATTTCGCAAGAAGGATGCCGAGCGGATGGCAGCCCGGGAGGCGCTGAAAGCCATGGATTTTTGAACAGAAGGAGAACCGTCTCATGGACTATTTCCTCACCGAAGAGCAGAAGATGATCCAGGATTTGGCCTGGCAGATTGCCCAGGAGAAGGTGAAGCCGGTGGCCGCCCATCACGATGAGACCGGAGAGTTTCCCTGGGAGATAATGAAAATTCTTGCCGATGCAGGTTTTTTCGGGCTGTATATCGAGGATGAATATGGTGGGGCCGGGTGTGGGGTCTTTGAGCTGGTTCTGGCCACTGAGCAATTGAGCCGGGCCTGTGGCGGCATCGCCGTCTGCTATGCGGGCAGCGCCCTGGGCACCTTTCCCATTATTTTATTTGGAAGTGAGAAGCAGAAAGAGCACTATCTTCCAGACCTGGCCAGTGGCAAGAAGCTGGCTGCCTTCGGCCTGACCGAGGCCAATGCCGGCAGCGATGCCGCAGCTATGGAGACCACCGCCGTCCGCGACGGAGACAGCTATATCCTCAATGGAACCAAACAGTGGATTACCAATGGGGGCGAGGCGGAGATATACACCGTGGTGGCCATGACGGACCGGGCAAAGGGAAGTCGCGGCGCCTCGGCTTTTATTTTGGAGAGAGGAATGGAGGGTTTTGACTTTGGCAAAAAGGAGAACAAGATGGGCATCCGGGCCTCTGCCACCCGGGAGCTTGTTTTCCAGGACTGCCGAGTTCCCAAGGAAAACCTTCTGGATCGTGAGGGGTCAGGTTTTGCCGTGGCCATGAAGACCCTGGATCAGGCCCGGCCGGGGGTGGGCGCTCAGGCTCTGGGCATTGCCCAGGGGGCTCTTGATGAGGCTTTGAGCTATGCCCACAGCAGGGTGCAATTTGGAAAACCCATCTCCTCATTTCAGGCCATCCAGCATATGTTGGCGGACATGGCCACTCAGATTGAGGCCGCCCGCGCCCTGATTTATGCCGTCTCCAAAATGATCGACTCCGGAGCCAAGCGATTTTCCAAGGTATCGGCCATGGCCAAACTGATGGCTTCGGACGTGGCCATGAAGGTGACCACCGATGCCGTCCAGATTTTCGGCGGCTACGGGTATATGAAGGATTATCCCGTGGAGAAGATGATGCGGGATGCCAAGATCACCCAGATCTACGAGGGCACCAATCAAATTCAGAGAAACGTCATCGCCGGAAAACTCATTCGAGAGCTGGCCAGCGCTCAGAAAACTTGATTTGGCTGAAACCGGGTCTTATTCCGCCCGCGGGCAGAGCCAAGGCTCCTGGCGTTTCCTGGACACCGGCCTTGGCGGTCCATTCTATAATATGGCCGTCGATGAGGCCATAGCCGCCATTAGCGGACAGCAGGGCCAGCTACCCACGGTGCGGGTTTACGGCTGGAGGCCGGCGGCTATTTCCATCGGATATTCCCAGGGGGTCCGAGAGACGGTGGATGTGAGGAAGTGTGCCCGGCTGGGGATCCCCCTGGTTCGCCGCCTCACCGGGGGGCGGGCAGTCTTTCACGATGAGGAGGTCACTTACAGCGTTATCGCCGGAAAGGGCTGTTTGGGATCAGGAAGTTCCGTCCTGGAGATCTACAAGCGTATCGGCCAGGCCTTGGTTTTATCCCTTGAACGGCTGGGAATCCGGGCATGCCTGCGTCGTACAGCCTCTCGCGGCGCTGAGTGGGGGGGCGCTCGCGGTCTGGCTCCTTGCTTCTCCAGCGTGGGTAGATATGAGGTGATGGTGGGCCGTCGCAAGGTGGTGGGCAGCGCCCAGAGATGGATTGAGGGGGCAGTGCTCCAGCATGGATCTCTGCTCATCGGCGAAGGGCACCTTCAGATCGCCCGGCTCCTGCCTCATGGAGAGACCGACGAGAGAGAGAAGATGACGCAGGAGTTGAGGGAAAAGACAATTTCTCTGGGCGCTCTGTTGTCTCGGCAGGTCTCTTATGCCGAGGTGGCCAGCGCCCTTTTTTTTGGATTTCAGGAGGCCCTCCAGGTTCGTCTGGTGCCAGGCCAGCTTCGGTTTGAGGAGGAAACTGTGGCCCGCCGTCTGGTCCGGGAGCGATACGGACGGCAGGAGTGGACCCTGCGAAGATGATGGACCACTTTGTCCTTGACTTTTCCCTGACCTGTGGCAATATTGATTTTTCCCGGATGCATCACCCCAATTATAGCAGAGGGGACATCATAAATCCAAGTGTTCGAGATCTGGTCGCGGACAAAGTCCAGCTGGTCAGGGCAAGGGGCAGATGAGGTCAAGAAGAGGAGGCACTGTGGAGAGGGCATTGGCGGCCGGATTTTTGGTATTTCTTCTCCTGGTGTCCTGTGGCGGGCAGAAGGAGCAGAGGGCGGACCAGGCACTTCCCGACGATCGGTACGGCGGCACCCTGGTGGTGGGCATTATCGGCGATGTAGATGCCCTGAACCCGTTGGTCTCCAGCACGAGAGGCGCGTCGGATGTGGAGGGGATGCTCTTTTTAACCCTGACCGAGATCAACGAGGACCTGGACAGTTATGGCCCCTCACTGGCCAAGTCCTGGGAGTTCTCTGCGGATCACCTGCGGCTCACCTTTCATCTCCGCGACGACGTCTACTGGACCGATGGGGTCAAGACGACGGCCCACGATGTGAAGTTCTCCTACCATAAGCATATCGATCCCCTCATCGCCTGGAGTGCCATTCGCTGGAAACAGTTCATCGAGGATGTTCAGGTGGTGGATGACACTACCGTGACCTTCATTTTCAAGGAGGTTTACCCATACCAGCTGATGGACGCCTCCGTGGGCAGCGTATTGCCCAGGCATCTGCTGGCGGACCTGCCCAGCGAGAGTTGGAAAACCTGTGATTTCAACCGCCATCCCGTGGGCAATGGGTCCTTCAAGTTCAAGAGGTGGGTTAGCCAGCAGACTATCGAGCTGGTGGCCAATGAGAATTACTACGCCGGCCGGCCGTTCTTGGACCGGATCGTCTTTCGGATTATTCCCGATCAGACCAGCCTGTTGGCCCAGCTGAGAAGCGGAGACGTGGACCTGATGGAGTCCATCCCGCCCAAGGATGTGACCAGGATGGAGGAGGAATTCCGCAGGGGAAAGTCAGATGTACGCATCGTCAAGTACCCTAGCAGAGCCTACGGGTACATCGGTTGGAATTTGACGAATCCTCTTTTCGCAAGCAGGAAGGTTCGCCAGGCCCTGACTATGGCCATCGATCGCCAGAGCCTCATCGAGGCCGTTTACTTCGGCCTGGCAAAGCTCTGTTACAGTCCCATATCGCCCATTCTCTGGGCCTATAATCCGGACATGCCCGTTTTTCCGTACGATCCGCTGAGGGCCAGGCAGATGCTGGCTGAGGAAGGCTGGGTCGACCACGATGGGGATGGCTGGCTGGACAAAGACGGGCGCAAGTTCGAGTTTGCACTTAAGACGAATGGGGGCAATCGCATTCGCGAGGACATCACCGTCATCGTTCAAGATCAACTTGCCAAGATAGGCATCAAAGTGAGTCCCAGGTTTATCGAATGGACGGTTTTTTCCGATCAGACTAACCGGAAGGAATTCGAGGCCATAGTGGCTGGGTGGAGTGTGGGCCTGAAGGTGGATCTGACTACCATGTGGCACTCGGAGTCCATCAATGATAAGTTCAATTACGTCTCCTATTCCAATCCCCGGGTGGATCATCTCATCGATGTGGCCAAAAGAGAGATGGACAGAACCAAGGCTAAGCTGCTCTGGGATGAGGCGCAGAAGCTCATCGTGGAGGATCAACCTTACACCTTTCTGTACATTCCTGAGCAGGTCAACGCCATCCACAAGCGGTTCCGCGATGTGCAGATGGACACCCGCGGCACCTTTAGCTTTCCGGAGCGGTGGTGGGTGCCCCAGGATGAGAGAAAATATTAACCGGGGGCCCAGTGGTGGACCGGGTGGAGATGTCAAGAGCGTATTTGAGAACCGATGTGCTACGAGGTGAGCTTATGATGAACAGGGTTAAAATCGCCGTTCTGCTCCTCATGCTGGCGTTTTTAAGTTTTTCCCTGGGTGGTTGTGGGGGTGAGCGAGAGGAGGAAGACACCGTCGATGGCGGTCGATATGGCGGCACCCTGGTGGTGGGCATCTCCGGGGATATCGATTCCCTGAACCCGGTGGTGGGCACCTCTGTGGGCGGGTCGAACGTGATGGGTCAGATCTACATGTCCCTGGCGACCATGAACGAAGATATGGAGTTCGAGCCCGATCTGGTCACCTCCTGGGAATTCTCCGAGGACCACCTGGAACTCACCTTTCATCTGCGCAAAGACGTGGTCTGGGCGGACGGTGTTCCGGTGACTGCCCGGGATGTCCGGCTGGGCTATGAGCTATACACCGACCCGCTGGTGGCCAGTCCGCGCATCGGCAGCTTCGATTTCATCAAGGATATGATCATCGTCGACGATCACACGGTGAAGTTTCTGTTCCGGAAAGTATACCCGGACCAGGTTTTTGACTCGTCCATCGAGGCTTTTCCCCATCATCTGCTCGAGGATGTGGACAAGGCTAATATTCGGACCATCGACTTTAATCGCAATCCCCTGGGGTGCGGGCCCTTCAAGTTAAAAAGGTGGGTCAGCCAACAGATGGTAGAACTGGTGGCCAACGATCTGTACTACAAGGGGCGACCTTACCTCGACCGGGTGATTTTCCGCATCATCCCCGATCAGACCAGTCTGCTTACCCAGTTGGAGACCGGCGAAATCGACCTGCTGGAACAGATCCCCCCTCGGGATGTGAGCAGGATCAGAAGAAAGAACCCCGACATCGAGATAGATAC
>DAOVRJ010000013.1 GCA_030628225.1 Candidatus Zixiibacteriota bacterium
AACGAGTCTCGAATCTCGAGTCTCGAATCTCGGCCTTTCTCATCCAGCTCATCAAAGGTCAAAGGTCAGGTTCAAATCAGTTAATTGGCTGATCTCCTGGGGCGTCAGGGTCATCACATATCCGAACCAGGCGTCGACCATGTTTTTCCACAGAAATTCCCACTCTCTATCCGGCATAAACTGGGAGTTGAGAGTAACTCGACGACGCGATTGCAGGGCTTTATATCCCAGGGCGTCCTGGTTATCCGGCGCGGCGCGGACCAGGGCGCGAAGGATGGAGAAGATCTCCTGTTCCTCTTCTGCTAAACATCTGCGCTGGGCAGAGATCTCAAAGATGCGGTCAAGATATCCCTGCCGTTGCTGCCAGCTTTCCAGGGTCACCAGGGAGGAGGCCAGCAGGGGATTGGTCTGGGTGATGATTTTTTTGAAGCTGGTCCAATGGTGTGGCTCCAGAAATTGAAGATCGCCACTGTTAGCCAGATTGGTGGCGGTCTCCTGGGGAAAAGCCGCAGCTGTAACCAGCCTGGTGACGGGAATGGGGTTGGGGATGAGTTCTCTGGGCAGTAGCTCCACCGTAAAGCCGAAAGGGCTCTCATAGCCGCGGGTGGCCAGCACCCCCAGGTATGTGACCAGCCCCTGGGGGACGGCGATGCCCACGAAGGGATCGTAGATCTGAGCTTCTTCCCGGAGGAGCATCTCCTGCTTCTGGCTCTGATGGCAAATCCACAGCAACGGCATCCTGCATCGAGCAGGGACAACGCTGGAGAAGAAGGCTGCCCAGTATTCTTTGCTCTGCGCGAATCCCCAGACCTGGGGCATTTCCCGACCCCTTTCCTTTTGCTGATCTCCTGGTGAGCAGCTCAATTTTTCCACAGGCTTGCGGCGACACGTTTGAAGTTTGTTGTTGGTCTGTGGACACTATATCACAGGTTCGAATTTTTGTCAAGAAAAAAATAAAAAAAGTGTAAGTCAAGAAAAAAATTAGCAAAAACATAAATAAATCCTAACGATTCAGCAAAGTTTGCCAGTAACCGGCGGAATTCTCAACTGTTGGGCAAATACCGGCGAAGTTTCTGAAGAGACAGAGTATTGAGTAAATTGCCTTTCTCCAGCCAGCCCCTTCGGGCCACGGCCACCCCCAGACGCATCATCCACAACTGGTCGGAGTGGTGGGCGTCGGTACCGATGGAGAGTTTCACCCCCATCTCGGCGGCTCGCCGGCACTGGATGTCGTTCAAGTCCAGCCGATCATAGTAGGCATTGATCTCCAGAGCTGTTCCGGTTTGGGCTGCTTTGGCGAACAGCTTTTCCAAGTTTACCCGATAAGGAGGACGGCTGCTGATCAGCCGCCCGGTGGGATGAGCCAGGATGTCCACGTGAGGATTCTGCAGGGCCGAGAGAAGCCGCCTGGTGATCTGCTCCTCCGGCTGTTTAAATCCCGAGTGGATGGCGGCCACTACCACGTCCAGCTTTTCCAGGATTTCGTCGGGAAAATCCAGAGTGCCATCGATCTTGATGTCCACCTCTGTTCCGGCCAGCAGGGTGATGGTGGAGAGCTTCTCGTTAAGCTGGTGAATTTCCTCTATCTGTTTCAGAATTCTCTTTTCGCTGAGACCGCCGGCGAATTTGAGGGATTGGGAATGATCGCAGATGGCCACATACTGGTAACCTCGTTCCCGGGCAGCCAGGGCCACCTGCTCGATGGTATCCGAGCCGTCACTCCAGTTGGAGTGTACGTGCAAGTCCCCGCGAATCTCTTTTTCCCTCACCAGCCGGGGCAGCTTTCCCCGAGCGGCCAGAGCTATTTCCCCTCGGTCTTCCCTCATCTCCGGGGGGATCCAGTCTAAACTGAGAGCCGCGTAGATCTCCTCCTCTTTTCTTCCTCCTATTTTCCGTTTCCCCCGAAAGACCCCGTACTCGCTGATCTTCATTCCCTTGGCCTTGGCGATTTCCCGAAGGTGGATATTGTGTGCCTTGGAGCCGGTGAAGTACTGGAGAGCGGCGCCGTGCGAGGCCTGGGGAACCACGCGCAGGTCTACCTGTATTCCTCCGTGGACGATGACGCTGCCCTTGGTGGCTCCGGCGGCCAGAATCTCCTGTACCTGAGGCATTTTGGTGAAAACCCCGATAATTCTCCGGCCGTCGCCTCCAGCCACCAGAATGTCGATATCCCCGATGGTTTCCTTCATCCTGCGCAGACTGCCGGCGGGAAGGATCGTTCCCACCTTGATCCTCCCTTTGATTTGCTCAACGATCTCGTCCACGATGGGAATGGCCACGCCCAGAGGGATGCGCTTTGCACTCTGGCGAAGCAGGGCAATGCCTCTGAGGATGTTTTCCTCCTTTTTTGGTCCCATGCCCGGCAGATCACGCAGCCTTCCCTGCTTCACCCCTTTTTCCAACTGCGCAACGGAGGAGATGCCCAGAGCCTTGTGGACCAGGACCACCGTCTTGGGCCCCATTCCCGGAATGGTCATCATCTCCAGCAGACCTTCGGGCAAACTCTGGCGAATCTGCTCGTATTTGGATATCCGGCCGGTTTCCAGATATTCCCTGATCTTCTTGGCGATGCCTTCGCCAACCCCCGGGATGTCTCGCAGGGTTCCCGCCTGGCTGAGCTGCTCGATGTTCTGGGATAGATCCCGGATAATTCGGGACGCCTTGCGATAGGCGTTAATTTTAAAAGCATTCTCCTCTTTAAGCTGCAGAATGTCCGCCATCCGCTCGAACAGTTCGGCGATCTCTTTGTTTTTCACGATTTTTCCCCCGGCTCAGGCTCGTGGTTGTGGACCATGCTCCACGCCTTTTGGGGCGGTGGGCCGTGTTCGAGAGTGAGGCGGCGAGCTATTTTTGAGATTCTGGTGGTGTGCAGGGTTGATTTGCGGAATAGCCACAGGAAAAGCAATAGCCCCGAGCATCCTACCAGAAGGCTGACAGCCAGCAAGGACAGGGGTAGGGAATCTGCCCGAATGGGAAATGCCAGGAACAGAGCCAGGGTGTTGTTACAGCTGTGAGCCAGCATTCCCGAGAGAACGGAATTGGTGCGCATCACCATGTATCCCATGAGGATACCCAGGAGACCAACCGGCAGAAAGCGCAGTCGTCCGTGCAACAGCCCAAAGGATAGGCCGACCAGTAACAGACCCGGCCAGTTGCCCAGCCGTCTCTCCAGACTTCCCTGCAGCAGACCACGAAAGAGCAGTTCCTCGGCGATGGGGGCGATAACCCCCACGGCCAGGGCAACCATGAGCAGGTCAGCGGCGCTTTCGAAGCTGAAGATCTCCCGCAGCAGTTTCTCCTCTTTCTCCAGCAGATAAAGGATTTGAGGGGGCAGCTTGCCCATGCGCAGGGCCAGTTCCACAGAAGAGCTGACCAGAAGGGTAAAGCAGAGGGAGGCGCCCATGATCCAGCAGGCCGGCCGGAGAGAGATGCCGTTCAGTCGCAGAGTCTGCCTGGGGTCGGGACTGACCTGGAAGACGATGATGACCGCCGGCAGGATGAGTCCCAGGGTCAGGGAGGCGATAACACTGGCGTTTTTCCCCAGACTCCCCCTGGTCAGCGTCAGGACCAAAATCTGGAGCAGCACGCAAAAAGTGAGAATGGAGACCGCCCAAAGGACCTGCAAGTGGGGTTGGGGGCCGGATTGAGGGACTTCCCGCTGCAGAAAAGGCATCTGTATTTCTCCCCGCTGAGGCCGTGAGGCAGACAGAGGTCGTTCCTATTCAAGTTCTCCCGCTCGTTTGCCCACGGCATGAACGTAGATAGCCATCTCTTCTTGCCCGTCAACCCCCAGCAGCGTATTCAGCTTTTCGTCGTTAAACGCCCCCACAGCCACACTGCCCAGCCCCAGAGAGGCGGCTTGGAGATAGATGTTTTGGCTGATGTGGCCGGCTTCCATGTACACATATCGGTTGCCCCGCTGGCCATACCGGTCGGTGGTTCGATGGAAGATAGCCGTCATCACCAGGGCGACGGCCGCCTGGCCCACGAAATCCTGATACAGGCAGCACCGGGTTATCCTGGCCCGATAGTCATCGGTCTTCACCAGGTCTAGGGCGTGCCGCCGGGACGAGTAATGGTAGAGGCCCTGCTGAAGATCACGAACATTGTTGACCACCACGTAGAGCTCGATGGGATAGAGGGCGCCTGCCGAGGGCGCGGCTCGAAGCGGAAAAGAGCCCATGTGGCCGGTGTGATCCCCTGGGCGGAGAACAGCAGCTGGGAGAGCTCCCTCAGGGTCAGTGGTTCGGCGGAATACCGTCTGATAGATCTTCGAGCCCCGATGGCCTCTTCCACGGTCATTCCTTTCATGTCCGGTTTTGGCAAAGGGACACTCTCTGCCGGCGGATCTCCATCTTCCCCTGGCGAGCTGCCAGGCTGAGAGAGACCAGAGCTGCCTGCGGTCAGAGCGAGAAAGATGGGCAGAGCCAGGGAGAAAATCCACCTGTTCATCGGCATCTCCTGTGTGTAGGAAGGAAATTATGCATCTGGTGGGGTAAAATGAGGGTTAGCTGACGACCATGGGTGTTGGTGAAGTCCCCGGTACGATGTTCAACGCCGGTTTCCGTTGGAAAGGCCGAGTGTAAACAGCGGTGGAAATTGGAAAAGCTCGACCGGTACGGTGAAATAAGGGAGGGAGAAGAAGAAGGTTAAAAAAGCCAATTTTGTTTGGGGGATAGGTTGAATAGACGTTAACTGCAAGCTTTCTGACCAGTTCCAGCGGCAGGAGACAGTAAGGTGTGCAGGGCTTCATTTGTCCAAATATTTTTTATAAAACTCCCGGTGCGGGGGGTCGATGTCCATGAGCAGTTCGAAGGCTTCCTGACCACCAGGGTCCTCCACGAAAATATCGGCCATTTCCCGATAGTGCTGGGTGAAAAACCTGGCTATCTGTTCCTTCTGTTCCCTTGAGGGTTCTTCATCCCCTTCCTTTGGTCTCAGAATACCATCAATCATATCCAAGGCGTAGCGACAGTATCGCCGGGCATCTTCAACCATCTCGTTTTTCCAGTACGCCAGGGCGCGGAAATAAACGGCCAGCATCTTCCGGAAAGACACGTTTTCATCAGCCAGTATGGCATCCAACTCCTCTGAGCGACGGTTCCACCCGGTATAATATTCGCTGAACAAAGCCTTCTGAACTACCTCCCGGGCTTGTTTGAAGTAGGGGTTTCCGCCCAGGGTGGACCGTTTATCCATCTCACCTCCGATGATGAGATAGGCATAGTAATCCAGCAGGCCGGTCAGCGAATTATAGAAGATGGCGTCATGCTCCAGCGATTTATCGGGCTGGTAAGCGAAGTGACAGTTTTTGTCAAGATATTGAAGATCGATATTGTTGGAGGCATGGATCCTGGCTCCATAGCGATCCTCGAAGCTCACGCTCTCGTCAGTAAGGTACATGCGGAAACAAAAGGGGATGAGCGGCTCGCTGAAGTCTTCGATCCACTCATGATCGCGGAAGTACTCCTCGATCTCCTGGCCTAAGTTCTCCAATTTCTGCTGTTTTTCTGAGGGGAGAAGCTCGGTGAAGAGCTCGACCTTGACATCCATCTGCTCGGCTTCGGCCCCAGGTGACATGAGCCCGGGCAATATCACGATCGAAGAGATCACAGCCACCACCTCGATCCAGCGGACTGCCGGAAGCCTTCTTTTTTTTATCTCTGCAGAGAACATGATTATCCTCCTGGAGAATTAGTATAAAAAAATCCAGTCTATGTAATGAATAAAGGATTTCTTCCTCTTTGTCAAGAGAGTTTTTTTCTGTGTCCTGGGGGTACGGTTAGTTTTACCTATGGATTAGGACCGGACATTCCCCCCAGGAGCAAAGTTTCCCTTGACATCACATGATCTCGGTCATAAGTTTTAAAGTTATGTCGCCTTATTCCTGAGGATCATCATGATCATATTTCGCCAAGATCTCTGCGACCATTGCGGCACCTGCTTGAGCGTTTGCCCCCAGGATGCCATCGTGCTGTACGAAAGGGAAATCTATCTTGTGGAGGAACGTTGCGATGGTTGCCAGCGGTGCCTCATCGTCTGTCCTGTGCGAGCTGTGGAGGTGCAGAGATGATCACCAGCCGTCAAGTGGACGCAGTGGTGGTTGGTGCCGGTCCGGCTGGATCTATGGCCGCCACAAAACTGGCCGAGAGAGGGATGAAGGTGTTCCTGGTGGACAAGCGAAGCCGGGTAGGGGTTCCGGTGCGCTGCGCCGAGGGGGTGGGAAAGCTGGGTCTGATGAAATACGTTACCCTCCGGCCGCAGTGGATTTCAGCGGAAATCGAGTCCGTACGGCTATACGCTCCCAACGGAGATCACGTCCAGCTTAGCCAGAATACCCAGGGTGTGATATTGGACCGGATGGTTTTCGACGGGGATCTGGCCACAGGCGCCGTGGAGGCCGGAGCAGAGCTTCTTCTGCAAACATATGCCTCCGGCCTTCTGATGGATAGAGGGTGTGTTCAGGGAGTGTACCTGCAAGGCCCGAGCGGAGAAAAGATTACCGTTGGGGCGAAACTGATCATCGCCGCCGATGGCGTCGAGTCTCGCGTGGCTCGCTGGGCCGGGATCGATAGCACTCTGGCCATGAAAGATGTGGAGGTTTGCGCCCAGTATTTCATGGGCGGCCTGGAGCCGGTACCTCCCCGATGTGAGTTCTACTTTGGCCATCATGTTGCTCCCGGGGGCTACGCCTGGATCTTTCCCAAGGGGCCGAACACGGCCAATGTAGGTCTGGGCATCTCCGGGAATCATGCCGGCAGACGTTCGGCCAAGGAGTATCTTGACGCCTTCGTGGAAAGGGTTGTTCCCGGTGGAGAGAAAAGGAGCTTTGTGGCCGGCGGTGTGCCGGTGAGCCGGCCGCTGAAAAAGGCCTATGCTCCCGGACTTCTGGTGGTTGGAGATGCCGCTCGCCAGTCGAATGCCCTGTCCGGCGGAGGTATCATCCCCGCTCTGGAGGCGGGATGCCTGGCCGGCGAGGTGGCCGCTCAAGCTCTGGCCGAGGAAGATCTTTCCGAGAGATCGCTGTCTCGATATCAGAGAGCCTGGAACCGATCTCTGGGGCGATCCTATGCACGGTATTACAGGCTCAAGGAGGCCGTAGTTCGCCTGCCAGATGAGACCCTGAATGCCACAGCCAGGGCTCTGCGGGCCAAAGGTTCCGGCCAGCTCAACCTGTTCCGGGTTTTTATGACGGCCTTGCGAAAGAGGCCCGGTCTTATCCTGGACATTCGCCACCTCTTTTTGCCCCAGGGCGGAAGTTGAGCCAGATGGGGTTGGTCAAGGCATGCCACGTTCTGGCTGCAGAGGCCGTTTCTAGTTCCAGCCGAAAGTAAGAGCTCTGTCTTATCTTGAACGGCCCCTCCGGCAAGCTCACCTGGCCGGGGTCCGAAAAGTCCCGGCCCCTGCGCAGGCTTCGAAGTCTTCTCTCCCGGCCCCCGATTATCCCCCAATGCAAATCGATGCGCTCCAGGGTCCCGAACTCCAGGGAGCTTTTGGCGCAGATCTGCGCGGTGAACTCCTCTCCGGCAATGGACTGGCCCAGGATGGCCCGCTGTCCCTGTTCGTTCTGAACCTGAAAGATGGCCAGGGGGCCGTCTGTGACCACGGCCTGTCCCTGGCGGAGAGCCCGGAGCAGGTTCTCTTGACTTAATTCCCGTGAGCAGTATAGGTATGTTCTCACCTGTCCGAAGATCTGCTCTGTAGATTCTCTCATGGCCACGAAAGGGAGTCTTAACTGCCGGAAACGGCTGAAGTTGCCATGAGCATCGCTGCCGCCGATGTTATACAGCCGTTTTCCTTGGAGCAACAGTCGCACCCAGCGGTCCAGCCCCCTCTGCAACTCCGGGTTTCTCCTGCCATTCCAGATCTGCAGTCCAGATAGTCCGGGGAGTATGCAGTCCTTCATCGTCCAGGACCCTCGCCGGAGCAAGATCTTTTCCAGGGCTGAGCCGGACTCCTGGGGATGGGCCGCATAGGCTACCCCGCCGGAGGCGCCGATGATCTCCAGAACCTGCTCTATTTTCAGGCTGGGCTCTGTGTGCAGCCAGCGTTCGGCGCTGTCTCCGCTTCCGGGGATGAAGGTGGGCACCCCAAAGGTCAGCAGGTGAACATTTTTGTTACGGGCATTTCCGCAGGAGACCTCCTCGCCCAGCAGAGTAACGAAATTTTCTTTGCGGTTGTTCAGCTTGGAGATGATCTCGGTCAGCTGGTGCCACTTTTCCAGCTGCGGGTCCTGGCTGAGGGGATCTCCCGGCCGGTCGTCCAGATCGTAGGAGTGATCGGTGATAGCCGTCCAGGAAAGACCCATGGCTCTGGCCATCTGCACGGTGGCTTCCGGCGGGGCGCCGAACTCCACCTGGTCCTCTGTGAAGGAGCTGTGAACATGGGGGTCTCCTGGGTGCCAGCCCGGCATATTGGGCAGCGGATCGGTGGCCAGCATCGTCTTCAGGGGAGCGTGCGAGAGGCGTCGGTAATTATCGTTGTGAAAGCGGAAATGCCGGCCCCGTCGCCGGCCCAAGAATAGGACGTCGACTTCAACCGGTCCCGGCGGGATCTGCCGGCGAGGGATTTCCAGAATACGGTGCCAGAAATGCCCGTTGATGGATTCTCCCCGCAGGGTGAATGATCGAGACAGCTGGTTTTTGCCACCCCAGCGCACGGTGGCCACGATCTCGTCCAATAAAACGGGGTAACGGTCGGCGTCCTTGACCAGACAGAGTAAGGGGATGTTTTGCCCGGGGTCGATCCGCCAGGGGAGATCGGCGATGATCTCCGGGAAATCGGTGCGCAACAAGCTGAAGCCCAACCGGAATTTATAGTGGACCTCGGCATAGAGAGCCATGAGAGCCGGAGACAAAGAAAATAAAGGGTCCATTGGCATGTTCGGTTGAAGTGTACTTACCTGGGATGACAGAGCTGAATATCGTTTTGAGGGGGGAAGTATCCCCCTCGCTGCAGCCAGCGTGCCCCTGCGGGGCACCGGCTCGCTATCGGCGGCAGGGCCGCCGATGCCGTTTTCCTTCACGTCAACCGGCCGCTCGCCTCGCTGTCTTCCGCTACCCCCTCTGCGTTGGGATGAGAGTTTGGTGCTGATGAAGAGGATGGCGGATGTAGATACTGAAACTCGAAGCTCGATGCTGGATTCTGGATACTGGATTCTAGATGCTGGTAAGTGAAATGCTCGATTCTGAGTATATACCAGGTTGACTCTGCATTTTCCGAGGTTTAGTTCTTAACCAGTATCCAGTATCCAGGATCGGTTTTCGTTTTAACGAATCTCGAATTTCGAATCTCGAGTCTCGGCTCTTCATCCAGCATCCAGAATCTAGGATCCAGGATCCGCTTTTCCTGTCATGCCTGCGCATGCAGGCATCTCCGAAAGCAGAACAAGTGAAGCATACGGTCAATGCGGAGATTCCGGCATTCGCCGGAATGACAAAAGAGAGGTTCTCCCAACTCTCCCAACTCGCCTAACTCTCTCAACTCTCTTAACTCTCAAAACTATAATCCAGGATCCAGGAAAGGATCGGTTTTTTCTTTTAACGAGTCTCGAATCTCGAGTCTCGGCTTTTCATCCGGCATCAATCCAAGGTGCTGAACAGTGCCTTGATGGTGAAGAAGGCGGCGCGGCATTGAGCTTTCAGGGGGGTTTTTAGTTCATCTTCGGCGAACCAGATGGTAAGCTTGGTTTTCTCCCTGACCAGGTTATTGGTCAGTATATCGGATGCTCTTTTTTCTTCCCCTGCCCGGCTGGAATGTAAAAAGCGAACCTGAACCTTGATGGAGGGGTGAGAATCCTGCTGAATATTCACCTTTTCTCGGCCGATTACTTTAGCTCGTATCGTCCACAATTGGCCGTCCAGTTCCAGGGGGGAATCGATGACTTGGTTCTCATCCAGTCGCTTACCTCGCAGGGCATACATGGCCAGGAACAAATCCCGCACGGACGGGGGCACGGATACCGGCTCTTCTCCATTGCAAAGGGCCTGGCCGTCCTGATATCTGACCGTGCGCCGGAGGTCTACACCCGGTTCACAGATAGATCTCCGGTAACGAAGGGTGCCTGCTTCTGGCCAGGTGAAGTAGGAGTCATACTGGTTATCCACCTTATAGATAAGGGAGTAGAATGGTGTGCTCTTGGCTGAGATGGCCAGGTGGTAAACGGTCTCATCGCTCTCCGCTGTCTGCTCAGTTACTCGAAGAATGGCGGTGGCCACCGGGATGTTCAGAAAGGTTATCTCGGCGCTGAGGGTCTCGCCTAAAAACGGTGGTTGGGCTTTGACCCTGCTCAGGGGGAAAATGAACATAAAAAGAGCCACTAGAAATGGGGCCAGCCAGTTTTTTTTCACGGATTTCGCTCCGGCAAGGGTTTTGGTTTAACGCCGATGTGGTGTATAAAGGCCAGGCCGCAGAGGCCGGGAATCAGGATATTGATGGTGAACAGCAGCAGGGAGGCTCCCAGAGCCGAGGTTTCCTGGACCCCGAATTGGGAGAAAAAAAGCACTGCCGCGCCTTCCCGGACGCCCAGCCCGCCCATGGTGATGGGCAGCGAATTGACCAGCATCACCAGGGGAAAGCAGATGGCCATGACCCGGAGGTCCACATTCTCGAAAGCCCACAGGAGAAGGTAAAACTGGGTTGAGTAAATCATAAAGTAGAACAGGGAGAAAAGAAGCAGCGTTGTGATGCGACGGCGGCTCAGGCTCTGGAACCCCTCCAGGAAGAGAGAGACCTTGTCTTTCAGGGGCAGCGAACGGGATAGTTTCTTGGCCGCGGTTGTCAGAAGCTCAGGTCGGCAGGCGATCAGGATGAACAACCCCAGGATCCCTATGAAGAGCATATAGAAGAGCCCGGAGTGCCAAAGAGCCAGACTGAGGCTGCTCAGCAGAATTGTAGCGCCGAATGCCGAGGCCTTGTCGATGGCCACCAGCCCCATCAGTTTCAGCTTGCTCTGTCCCGGAATGAACAGGACCCGGGAGAACTCGCCCACCTGGCCGGGGGTGGCCAGCACGAAGGCGAACCCGCCGATGACGGAGCGGATCAACTGTGCCCTGGACACTTTGGCCGATCCGGACAGCAGATAGCGCCATTTGAGGATCAGCAGGCTAAAATTTGCCGTCACCAGGATGGCGGCTACGATAAAGGGCAGGAGTTTGATGTGACGAAAGGCGGAAGCGATTTCTACTACATCTACCCGCAGCAGGATAATGAGTAAAAACAGGGGGGCTGCTGCGAAACGCAGGATGGTGATGATCTTCTTGATTTTCGGGTGACCGGTGGGATTTTGCTCCGGCATCTCGCTTTCTCCTCTAAACGGCTTCTTTCTTAAGCACGAGTCTGGTCAGCCCCTCGGAGCAGTTCTGACACAGGGGCATCTGGGCCCTGGCGGTGAGGATGCGCTGGCGAAAGACACGGTATTTTTCACCATGCCAGATTTTTGCTAAACTCCCGGACCGGAAGATATTGCCCAGGGGAAACTCATTGTCCTTGTCGAAACAGCAGGCACACACAGTGCCATCGCTGTTGATCACCGGGCAGAACCAGATCCAACGGCAGTTGTTCCGAATTCTACCTTTGAGCCTCAGGGATTGGGCTTTAAGGATGTAACGGCGATGGGCCTGCCGGTCGGGGAGATATTGCCGCCCTTCCTGAGGGGTTTCTACCTGCAGGGTCTTCAAGGAGATCCTGTCCACCTGGAGATCACGGGCCAGAGCCCGAAAGGTCTCGATTTCATGCTGGTTGTGCTTCATGACCAAGAACTGCAGCTCGATGTAAGGCAGGGATGAGCCCAGATGTCTCTTTGCCCTCACCAGGTGCCGGATACCCCTGATCACCTGCTGAAAGTCGCCGCCCTTTCGGTATCCCTGGTAGGTTTCCGGAGTGGCCCCGTCCAGGGAGATGATCAGATCATCCAGGCCCGAGGCCACCAGCCGTTCGGCTCTCTCCCGGCTGTCCAGGAAATGGCCGTTGGTGCTGGTCAAGGTTGCCATCTTCCTGGTTTTAGCATAGCGTATCATGGCCAACAGATCTGGGTTGAGGAAGGGTTCTCCCTGGTTCCACAGGGTCAGGTGCACCAGGTAAGGTCCCATCTCGTCGATGATTCGGCGGAATTGATCCAGGGGCATGTGGCCCTGCTTTCTGGTCAGCTTGCCTGACCCCACCGCGCAGAGGGGGCAGTGCAGGTTGCACAGGCTGGAGGGCTCCACCATGAGCATAAAGGGGCGCCCCCAGACGATGGGCCGGCGAAACAGGCTGGAGAGCAAACAGGAGGTAAACACCAGCAGGATGTTCACCACCTGACCGGGGGTCACCGGGGTGGTGAGCACTCGCCGGCAGAGTGTCAGAGACCTTCTCCAACGGGCGGTGGAGCTCATAGGGTCGGTTCCTTTTTCTCCTGAGCCTGCTGTGGCAAAATCAGTTCCGGCAGTGTGACCAGGCGGTAGCCCCTGGATCTGAGGCCGCGGATGATCTCCGGCAGGGCGCGGACAGTCTGGCTGCGGTCCTCCCCGGGGTCGTCGTACTTGGCGTCGTGGAGGAGCACGATGGTTCCGTTCCGGGCCCTGTCCAGAACCCGCCGGACGATGTGATCAGTACCAGGCTGTTTCCAATCTCCGGTGGAGAGGCTCCACAGAACCGTGCGCATGCCCAGCTGGGAGGCCAGACTCAGGGTTTTCCATCCGGCCAGGCCTCTGGGCGGTCGAAAGAAACGCGGTTTCTGGCCAGTGATGCGCTCGATCGCCGCTGAGGTTTCCACCATCTCCTGCCTGATCAGCTTTTGGGGAGCGAGGATCAGATGCCTGTGTCCGTATGAGTGATTGCCGACGGTGTGAGCATTGGCCAGCATCTGTCGGACCAGGTGGGGGTGTTGCTCCACGTGGCGGCCAAGAAGGAAAAAGGTGGCCGGGGTGCGGTGGCGCCGGAGAATATCCAGGATCTGTGCTGTATAGATGGGGTGGGGGCCGTCGTCGAAGGTCAGGGCCACGGAACGATCCATGGTGTTTCCCCGCCAGACGGTCTGTCGCAGGACAGATGGCAGGAGACGGCAAAACCCCCGGGTTGTGTCGCCGGCCCCGCAGAAAGCCCGTGCAGATCCGCTCATGATTTGGCCTCCCGGTTTCCAGGCCGCCGGGGAAAGTGGAATCCTCTGCGTAGATGGTATACCTTGAGCAACGTGTCCATGAGATCCCCGAAAGAGGGGGGATGAAACAGCAGGTATCGCTCGGCATAACAGCTGGCCCAGCACCCCGGGCAATGGCGGTATTCGTCCAGCCGCTCCCGGTAGGCTGGTCCGGAGAAGATCTCGCTCAAATCCTGCTGGAAGATGTTGCCGATGGGCTCGCCGCGGCACAGGTAGACCTGGCCATCCTCCATGATCACCGTGCGGGTTGAGAGAAGCGGGGCGTCCAGATAGGGGCAGGATCGGGGATAATTACCCCTGGCTGCCTGCTCGATGCCCCGCACAAAGGATTTCAGGTTGAGAACGATCGGGCTCTGGCTAATCAGCCGGAGCACCCGGCTAAGCGATGGGCCGGGCCTGAGGATGAGCTCATCGTCCTGCCGAGTAGTTTTCGTCAGGGTGTGGTAGAGCCCCACCGTCGCCTGCCAGCCGCACTCGGCGATGACCTTCAGCAGCCGGGGGACCTGCTCCAGGTTCCGGTTGTTGATCACGATGTTGGCGTAAAGCAGAGATCTGGATGCGGAATTGGCCCGTATGCGGGCGATGCGCCGCATTCGGTCGGTGACAGTGGCGGAGAAGTCGGCAACGCCCCTGAGGTCGTCGCCCAGAGGGCCCAGACCATCCAGGGAGGTCTGGATGTTGATCTCGTTGTCCATGGCAACCCGGGCCACTCGCTCCACGAGCTCGGGTCGATGGTAGAGCCCGGTGACCAGGGTGACGGCCACAGAAAAGGTTCTTTTGGCCTCCAGCAGGATCTCCTCCAGGTCCGCAGCCAACAGGGGCTCTCCGCCGCTGATCAGGCCCACATAAGCTCCGTAATCCCGCATTCGTGAGGCGATGAGCCGAAACCGCTTCAGGTCAAGAGAGGCCGGGACGGTTCGTCGGTTGTAGACATTGCACTGCCGGCATCTCTGGGAGCACAGCCGGGTGATGCGTATCTCGGTGCTGGAATTGAGCGGCCGGTTCTGCATCCAGCGGACCGCCATTTTTTCCAGCAGAGCTGCATTGTTGGCCAGGCTCACGATTTTCCCCCCTCCCGGGCTCGGTCCTGCGCCGCATACTGTCGTTCCTTCCAGGTGAATCCTCTTCCCAGACCAGCCATCCCCATAAGAGCCATGTAGGGGATGTGAGCCAGCTCCCAGAGGGGAAAGATGCTCAGCATATCCCCTCGATCAAACAGCACGGTCCCTTTCCATAGCAGCGTCATCTCCGAGATGGCCTTGACCGCCAGGCAAGCCAGGGGTGGGGCCACCCAGCGGCCACCCAGGATGGTCAGGGGGATGGTTACCAGCAGGGAGAGATTGAGCAGGAATGTGACCACCATAAAATACAGCAGAGACCGTCGCTGATGGGCAGCCTTGGAGGCCCACCGTTTTCTCTGCTGCAGGAAGGCTCTCAGGTTGGGCATGGGCAGTGTGGTGACAAAGGTGCCCGGGTCAGTACAAAATCTGGTTTTCCATTCGGTCCTGGCCACCATCTGCTGCAGGAGGAGGTCGTCGTCCCCGGAAACCAGGTGCTTGATCTGCCCGAATCCGCCGATTTGCTGGAAGACCTCTCGCCGATAGGCGAAGTTTCCCCCGGAGGCGGAAAAAGCCAGCTTTTTCCCGATGCCCCCCGCTGCGGCCATGAACAGCGAGAAGAGCTCCAGGGCCTGCAGGCGAACCCAGAGTGACCCTCTCCGGTCGGGCCGGTTGATCTGAACCAGCCCTGCCACCATGCCCACCGAGGGCTCGAACTGACGGACCAGTCCATGTATCCATGTGGGAGGTGCGCTGCAGTCGGCGTCGGTGGCGCAGATGATCTCCCCGGAGCTGTTTGTTATGGCTTGACTTAAGGCATACTTTTTGGGCGCCCAGCCTTTTGGCGTTTCCCGGACCCGGATCAGCCGCAGGTTAGCGTGCTGTCCGGTCAGCTCTTCGACTATATCTGCTGTTTTATCCGTGGATTGATCGTCGGCCACGGTGATATCGTAAGACCCGGAGTAGTTCTGCCGAAGCAGAGACTTGAGACAGGCGCGGATATGATGTTCCTCGTTTCTGGCGGCCACCACCACTGAAACTGAGGGAGTTGCTTCGCTGCGGCCTTTGGGGAGCTTTCCCAGGCCCAGGAAGAAGAGCCATACCGTTGCCGAGTAGAGGGTCGTCAGCGCCCCCAGGATTATCCACAGAAACATGAGTTATTCCATCAAGGTCATCACAAGAGTTTGCCGGTTTGGATTCTGGATACTTGATCCTGGATCCTGGATGCTCGATCCTGGATGTTTGATGCCAGGGCCTGACGGCTGGCAAGTTCCGGCGACGAGCCTTGCATATGTTATGCCAAGAGGCCGTTGATCAACCTCTGTCTTTACGATCCCGTAGGATCCGCCGTCTTCCAGCGATATCCACCCAGAGTTCCCCAGACAGAGAAGACCAGAAAGTAGGGGATATGCAGGATCGCAGCCAGAGGGAAAACCCACAAAAGCCCTTTCCTTTTAAACAGATGGCTGGCCCTGATGAGGATCAACAGCTCGCAGAACACCTTGCCCCCGAAAGCGATCAATGGCAGGGGATAGGTTGTTGGATGGAGCAGGGAAAAGGGTATGGTCACGGCCAGAGCCAGGTTCATCAGCAAAACCCCGGCAAGGATAGCCTGTACCCAGGGCGGATAATATTTCCCCTTGGAGGTTCGACGGCGTTCCTGGGCCACGAACTGGCGCAGGTTCGCCGGCGGCTGAGAGGTCACCGCCGCATCCGGCTCAAAGGCGTATTGCATCTCCCACTGGGTTCTGTCGGAGACCAACTGGATGAACAGGTCATCGTCTCCGGAGAGAGGTTTGGACAGATCTTTGAACCCGCCTATCTGGTCATAGACCTCTCTTCGATAACCCAGATTGCCACCGGTGGCGGTGAGCCCCTTGCCCCAGTTGATGGCTCCTGCAGCCACAGCGGCCACGGAGAGCCTTTCCAGAGAACGGAGTTTCTGCCAGAGAAGATCACCCTCCTGACGCACGTAACCGGCCACCAGACCAACGGAGGGCTCAAAATGACAGATCATAGCCCTGATCCAGGTGGGCACCGGCTGACAGTCGGCGTCGGTGACCAGGATGATCTCTCCGCCGCTGTTCTCGATACCCGTTTGCAGGGCTCTCTTTTTAGCCCTCAGAGGGCCGTCGCTTTTCCGGGTGCTGAGCAGCTTTATCCGCGGGTTCTTTTCGGCGAAGCCGCGGACGATTTCGGCCGTCGCGTCGGTGGAATCATCATCCACCACTACGATCTCATATCGTTGCTGGGGATAGTCCTGGGCCAGAAGTGCCCGCAGACAATCCCCGATGGATTGCTGCTCGTTTTTGGCCGCCACCACCACGGAGACGGT
This sequence comes from Candidatus Zixiibacteriota bacterium, assembly GCA_030628225.1. GTDB lineage: Bacteria > SM23-81 > SM23-81 > SM23-81 > SM23-81 > DAOVRJ01. The sequence goes on from DAOVRJ010000013.1 coordinate 16,532, forward strand.
GTGCAACTGCCTGTTTTTTCCCTCTCTGACCCGCAGCAGACCCCAGAGGACCAGCAGCAGGAGGGTGCAGTAGATGACGGTAAGCCCCAGGACAATGGGCGATGTGATCGCTAGACAAGCCAAATCTTTGAGTCTCCCTGAGGGAAACATTTACTGGCGGATGATAAGGTAATACATCCGGTCCGCGTTGACAACTGTTTTTCTCTCATTGACTAGAAAAGGTGTTGACTTTCGGACGGTCATGTGTTAGTTTTTCAGAAGGAAAGCCAACGCATAAGGGGGAGAGCATATATGAGAAGGTTGTGCAGAGGTATTCGAGTTGGTCTGCTGATCCTGCTCATTCTGGGTGTGGCTCAGACCTCATGGGGACGGTCCATTCACTCCAAAGCGGGCACCAGCGCCTTCTCATTTCTGAAGATCGGGGTGGGAGCCAGGTCTCTGGGTCTGGGAGGCGCCTTTGTTTCCGTTGCCGGGGACGCCAGCGCCCTGTATTGGAACCCGGCAGGCATCGCCCAGATGGAAAATCAACAGCTCACCTTGAGCTACGTCAACTATCTGCTGGATATCCACTCCGGATTTGTGGGCTATGTGCTGCCTCGTAAAAACGGAGTGAATCTGGGCCTGGCGCTGAACTACTTCTCCTACGGCGAATTTCAGAGGACCACCGTGCAGGATCCCACGGGAAGTGGGCTGGGAACCTTCGGGGCTGTGGACCTTGCCGTGTCTTTCTCCGCCGCCTATCCCCTGTCCAACGGTCTGTCCGTGGGGGGCACGGCGAAGGTGATTTACAGTAAAATAGAAGATTATTCCTGCGATGCCTATGCCCTGGATATTGGCGGTCTGTACCCGTTACCGGATGGCCGGACCAGGGTGGGTCTCAGCATCCAGAACCTGGGGTTTCAGCGAAGCGGGTACGCCTCCGATCACAAGGATGGTTTGGCCCCTGTTTTTCGAGCCGGAGCCAGCCACAGGCTGGCCGGCCTGCCTTTGCTTTTGGCCGTGGATCTGTATAAGCCCTTCGACCATCACTTTAACGTCAATATGGGAGGCGAGCTGCAGCCGGCAGAGAGTTTTTTCCTGCGCCTGGGCTGGAGCTCCCTGGGGTTGGACCAGCAGGTGGGCACGGATAAGGACAACCTGGCCGGATTCTCCGGTGGGGTGGGGGTAAGCTGGCAGAAGTATCGCCTGGACTATGCCTATTCCTCACTGGCCGAGCTGGGAGATGTGCACAGAGCGACCTTGAATTTGGATTTGTGAGGTTTTGGATTTGTTGCTGAGTAAGCAGACGGGTGAGAGCCCGTCTTTTTTTTGTATTGAGGCATCGTGATTCGTGTTCGTAGATTAAGTTCTGAGAGTTTGGAGAGTTTAGAGAGTTAGGCGAGTTGGGAACTCGGAGTGCGGAGCTCCCCCCCACTCCATCCCAGATATTATTGTTTTTGCTTTTCAGTTCCGCGTTCCGCGTTCCGAGCTCCACGCTCGGTGGGGTGGGGTTGGGAGGGGGAGGTTTCCCCCTTCAAAAACATCATTTCAAATTGCAAAGTGCAAATTTTAAATTGTAAATTTGCCCCACCCTTCCTTTCCCCCATATCACCCAGGTGGCAGTCGGCAGTGGGCAATAGGCAGTATAAGGCAAAAGCAAAAAGCCAGTTTGGTTTGGCCTTTTCGAATCTCGAGTCTC
>DAOVRJ010000148.1 GCA_030628225.1 Candidatus Zixiibacteriota bacterium
AAGGGCGTGTTTTCGAGGTGACCAGGGAAGGGGAGATGGCCTGGGTGTGGTTGAATCCGGCAGCCAAAGAAAGGCGCAGTATTGGCTCCCGGGAGACCGTCTACAGGATGTTTCGATTGCCTACAGCCCAGGTGGAGTACTTGATCAGCAGGGGGTGGTGGTGGGAGTGAGAGAAAAGAAAAACCGATCCAGTATCCAGTATCCCTTAACTCCTGCGTTCTTAGCAGATCGCCATAAATATCTTAAGTTGCAATAAATCCGCAGAAGCACCAGACTGAGAAAGGGAGATCGTTCGAGATGACCTTTCAGGAAATTATCCTTCGATTGCAGAAATACTGGGCCGATTATGGTTGCCTTCTTTTGCAGCCCTATGACATCGAGGTGGGCGCCGGCACCTTTCATCCGGCCACCTTTCTTCGTGTGCTGGGACCGAACCCCTGGAATGTGGCCTTCGTGCAACCGTCGAGGCGGCCCAAGGACGGTCGCTATGGGGAAAATCCCAACCGCTGGCAGCACTACTACCAGTATCAGGTGGTCCTCAAGCCGTCACCGGAGGACGTCCAGGACATCTACTTGGCCAGTCTCCAGGCCCTGGACATCGACCTGCGCCGTCACGACGTACGCTTTGTGGAGGACGACTGGGAATCGCCGACCCTGGGCGCCTGGGGCCTGGGTTGGGAGGTGTGGCTTGACGGTCTGGAGATCACGCAGTTCACCTATTTTCAGCAGGTGGGCGGCATCGATCTGAACCCCATCTCCGCCGAGCTGACCTATGGGCTGGAGAGGATCGCCATGTACATCCAGGGGGTGGAGGATTTCCAGGACATCCGCTGGGTGGAGGGAGTTACCTACGCCGACGTCCATCTGCAGGAGGAGATCGAGCACTGCCGGTACAACTTCGAGGAAGCCTCCGTGGAGATGCTGTTTGAGCTTTTCTCCCTGTGCGAGAAGGAGGCCGACAGGCTCGTGGAGACCGGGCTGGTATATCCCGGCTACGAGCAGGTGTTGAAATGCTCCCACCTGTTCAACCTGCTGGAGGCCCGGGGGGCGCTGAGCGTGACGGAGCGAACCGGATACATCGCCCGGGTGAGAAATCTGGCCCGGAAGGTGGCCAGAACGTATGTCAAGCAGTTTGAGGAGCAGAAGAATTCGAAATAGAATAGATGCGTCCGTGGCCCCAGGGGCCGGGAATCTCAGATCAAGATGAGGTGAAGGTATGGCCAAGGAGTTATTGTTGGAAATCGGCACAGAGGAGCTGCCCCCCGGCTACATCGCCCCGGCTTTGCAGAACCTTGGGGCCGCTGCCGAGATGGCCCTGAAGGAGGCCCGCATTCACTTTGCCGGGGTGGAGACATGGGGGACCCCGCGGAGGCTGGTCCTGCGTGTGACCGGGATGGCCGAGATGCAGACCGATCTGGTCCAGGAACAGCAGGGGCCGGCCAAGTCCGTGGCGTTCGACAAACAGGGACACCCCACCAAGGCGGCCCAGGGCTTTGCCCGGGGCCGGGGGCTCTCGGTGGAGGATCTGCTGATCAAACAGACCCCGCGGGGAGAGTATGTCTTCGCCAAGGTGCTCACCTCGGGGCGTCCCGCCGCGGAGATCCTGGCCACCCTCTTGCCGGAGTTGATTCACGACCTGCCCTTTGCCAAATCCATGCGCTGGGGCACTGACGAGTTGCGCTTCGCTCGTCCCATCCGCTGGCTCCTGGCTTTGCTGGGAAGCCAGATCATCCCCTTCTCCCTGGGGGAAGTTCAATCTGCCGACAAGACTTTTGGCCACCGGCAGCTGAGCCCGGGCCCCTTTCGAGTAGCCTCGGCCGGTGCCTACTCGAAGGTGTTGGCCAAGACGGGGATCATCGTGGATCAGAGGACCAGAGAGAAGATCATCCGGGACGGCTTAAAGAAAGCGGCGGCGGCCGAGGGTGGCCAGCCGTTGCCCGACGAGGATCTCCTGGAGACGGTCACCTATCTGGTGGAGCTTCCCACGGCCCTCTGCGGCCGCTTCGACAAGCGCTATCTTTCTCTGCCCCGGGAGGTGTTGATCACCGCCATGTCGGAGCACCAGAAGTACTTCGCCGTGGTAGACGAGAAAGACAGGCTTCTGCCCCTGTTTCTGGCTGTCAGCAACGGCGATCCCCAGTGCCGGGAGCTGATCCTGGCCGGCCAGCAGAGGGTTCTGGCGGCCCGCCTGGAGGACGCCAAATTTTTCTTCGAGGAGGACGGCAAGGTTCCCCTGGCCGATAAGGTGGACATGCTAAAAGAGGTGGTCTTTCAGAAGAGCCTGGGGACCCTCTTGCAGAAAACAAAGCGCATCGAGGCTCTGGTGGATCACCTGTCCGAAATTCTGGATCTCTCCGCGGCCGATAGCCGCGACGCCCGCCGGGCCGCCCGGTTGTGCAAGGCCGATCTGGTTAGCCACATGGTCGGCGAGAAGGAGTTCTCCAAGCTGCAGGGGTACATGGGACAGCAGTATGCCCTGGCTTCCGGCGAGCCGCAGCCGGTGGCCGTGGCCATCTTTGAGCACTATCTGCCCCGCTTTGCCGAGGACCGGCTGCCCGAATCTCTTCCCGGCTCCATGGTGGCCATCGCCGACAAGCTGGATACCATCGCCGGCTGCTTTGGGGTGGGGCTGATCCCCACCGGCTCGCAGGATCCCTATGCCCTCCGTCGCGGGGCCCTGGGTGTGATCAGAATTCTCCTGGGCAGTGAGCTGCACATCGATCTGCACCGGCTGGTGGACAGAGCCCTGGATCTTTTGGTGGATAAGTTGAAGGGAGATCGGGCAGAAGTACGGGAGGGGATATTGACTTTTTTCCGGCAGCGGATGGAGAGTCAGCTATTTGAGGCAGGCCTGGATCAGGATGTGACCGATGCGGTGCTCACAGCCGATGAGCGGGATGTTGTGGACGCCCTGGGACGCGGCCGGGCTTTACAGGAGCTGCGCACACAGAAGCAATTCCAGGCGCTGGTTCAGGGCTCCAAGAGGGTGGCCAACATCCTTCGCCATCAGACCATCAGCGGCAAGCCGGACCCGGCCCTGTTTCGAGGAGAGGCCGAGAGCGAGTTGTTCCGCTGTGCCCAGGTTGCCGGAAAGAGAATAACGGAGAGCCTTAAGGCTCGAGCATATGCCTCGGCCCTGAAGGCCACCCTAAAATTGGTGGAGCCAATCGATGCCTTCTTCGAGCAGATTTTGGTTATGGACAAGGACCAGCAGCTCAGGGAGAATCGTCTGCGGCTTCTGGCCCTGGTTGGGGAGGATTTCCTGGCCATGGCCGACTACGCCAGGATTGTGATCAGGGGAGAAGCGGATTCCGCTAAGTCAGGATAAAGAGATGGTTGGCACAGACATTGCTTTACCTATAGTATAAAGAAACCGGTCTATTTGTGTTTGACAAAAATAAAAAAAATAAAAAAAGGCTTGACAAAAAAGCCTAGTTGTGCTAAGATGGTTTGTGGAACGGATGGTATATGTCATCCAGGGTCGTGCTTCCTTAACAGAGAACTTCAGAGAAAGGAGGTGCGAGAGGAAAGTTGTGTGCAGGAAAGTTATCGATCTGGATATTGATCGTGGATAAAATCTCTTATGAAAGGAGGTGAAAAAGACAATGAAGAGACTTCTAATGATTGGCATGTCGCTGGCTCTGGTTCTGGGACTAGCTGCCGGGTCATCTGCTCAGTTCATTCAGCCTGATGTCAGTGGTCTCGAGGTGCAGTACCGGACGCAGCAGGTATCGCTGGGTGGTTTGGCTACCAAGGATTCCTGCGATATCTGGTCGGATGAGTGGTTCCCCTGGGACGATTGTGAAATGTGGTATTGGGGAGATATACCGATGCCTGTCAGCTTCATGTTCAAGAAGTATCTCGATCCGGACTATGAATACAACAGCTGTCAGTATCCTGAGAAGCCTATCTTCCCGTTCAATGTGGAGTCCATGCATCTTCTCCTGTGGATACAAGAAGATACCGTGGATGCCATAATCGAGCTGGACATCGAAGAGCCAGGCGAATGGGATCCGGATATGGGATGCTATTTGCCAGGCACTGTCCTCTGGACGTCGTCGCCCTTCAGCTTGCACATGGAAGTTCCAGCTGGTTACTACACCCTGTATTACTGGGATTTTATCTTCCCAAGCTGGTGGGTGCACGGGCCGTTCTTTATCTCGTGGCATGTGGTCGACGTTCAACCTCCAGATGCGCTGTGGGGCTGGTGTGCGGATTTGGTTGCTCCCACCCATGGTTGCTCGAACTGGTTGCGCAACCCAGACGACGGCCTCTGGTACAATTGGAATTACCATTATGGGAAAACCAGCGACTGGATCTTCCGTGCGGATGGGCGTCCTGCGTGGAACGTGGCCGTGGATATGGGCAGCTTCGAGGCTGTGCCCGGCGACCAGATGGTCACTCTCAACTGGCAGTCCATGTCCGAGACCAACAACTCCCACTGGATCGTCAAGCGGGATGAGGTGGAGATCGCTCAGCGGGACGGCCAGGGCAACAAGGAGACGTCCACTGACTACGTCTATGTGGATAGAGATGTGGTCAACGGCGTGACTTACTCCTACACCATCGAGGCCGTCAACTATGAAGGTTTCCCCGATGTTTATGGACCGGTCACGGCAACTCCTCTGGCTTCCGGTGCTGTTCCGGGCGAGTTCGCGCTGTTGCAGAACTACCCGAACCCGTTTAATGCCAGCACGGTAATCCGTTACCAGCTTGCCTCCGACGAGCATGTGACCTTGAAGATTTACAACATCCAGGGTCAGGAGGTGGCGAGCTTGGTCGACGCAGATCAGAAAGCCGGTATGTACACCGTGAACTGGACGGGCAAGGATGTCAGCAGCGGCATGTACATCTACACCTTGACTGCTGGCGATTTCAGCGACACCAAGAAGATGGTCTTCCTGAAGTAGAAAGAGATCATCGTCAGTTGTTATTGGTGGCTGGGTGCCTAATCATGGCGCCCAGCCACCGGCAAAACCGTTGGGCTTTCGAGCTCAACGGTTTTTTCTTTCAGGGGGGCATGAATAAAGGCCCTCTTTAAAAAAGAATGCACTTCTCTTCTCGTCCTGCTCCTCTTCGCCCTGTTGATTTATCTACCTGGGTCAGCCCCGCGGTAGCCTGTTGTTGGGCTCTTTCATCATAACAAATACCAAGTACCGTGACGAATGAGCCTGGGCAAATCCGCAATGACCAGGTATTGCGCGAAGGCGCTCGTTTTCTCGCCATTAGCTGTGCCCTTTTCAGCCGCAGCTATATTACCGTGCGTATAGTCCAGCTTCTCAGGGGCGGAGAAATGTACATCAACGAGGGGGAGTTGAACCCAGCCAGGGAAATTTTCAGGAACATAGCTAGGAAAAGCAGGAGGAAGTACCTCTGAAGGAAGGGTTTTATTGAACTGGAAGATTAAGAGCCGTGTCGTGGAGATTCACCAGCGCAACTGGCATGATCTTTGCGTTTGTTTGAAGGAGCAGGCAAGACAAAGGTTTTGAGTCTATGTGCCAGTATAGATTCTCACGAGGAGCCTTCTGTTTTGGCTTGACACACATCAAAAAAAACTTGACACATATCAAAAAAGAGCTTGACAAAAATTGGTATTTATGATAGAATGGTATTACAGGGTGAAAGATGACTATTGGTTTTCTTTCTTATCTGCACGCGAAGTTTTCCATTCGTCACGCTAACGATTGATAAGGAGGTGGTGTATTTCATTCGTGCGTAGAGGTTTCTTTTCACTTCAGAAAGCCTTCAGAAAGCCGGGGAAGTACAAATTCACTATCGTTAATGTAATACAAACTTTAAGATGCAAAAAACAAGGAGGTGATGAGCCGAGAACGATGACTCCGGGCTGAAAACAGCCTGGCCAAGAAGTTAACTATTGACCATCGTTTAGGAGGTCAAGATGAAAAAGTATTTGATGATCACCGTATTGGCCATGTTTGTTCTTGTTGCCGTCACGGCAGCCTTTGCCGACGGGCCGATACATATGAACATGACCAAGAAGGAGATGGGCGCCCCCCCCATTCCTTCAAATCTGGCTTCGACCGGTCCGTCGAAGGGCACCATCTGGTACGAGGATTTCGAGGACGAGTGGCCCCTTGGTCCCTTTCTGCCCGATGGGTGGGGCAACCACATCTTGGGCGATACGCTGAATAACTGGTTCCCGAATGGAGGTTACGGGGCGATCGCGATAGACAGTCTGTGCTGGTTGCACATAGACGATGATGTGACCACACTCTGCGATGACTGGCTGGTGACTGATACCATCGACGTACCTACCTCCAAAGCCTTTTTGGTTCTGCTCGACTTCCAGCATTTCGGT
>DAOVRJ010000207.1 GCA_030628225.1 Candidatus Zixiibacteriota bacterium
CATAGTCTGAAGCTGATCTAATAAACGGGATTCCTGCATTCGCAGGAATGACAAATTAAAAATCACCTCGAACGGAAAAACGAGCTTCGATACCGATAACCGAGCATCGAGCTTCAGTATCAGAATCCGCCATACCCCTCACAATCTCCAAACTTTTCACCACGAGAAGAGGGGGTAGCGGAAGACCGCGAGGCTGGCGGCCGGCCGCCAGAGGAAGGACGGCATCGGCAGCGTAGCCGCCGATAGCCAGCCGGTGCCCGCCATTCTGGAAATAGAGCATTGAAAAATGTAAAATGAAAAGTGAAAAATGCAAAATAAGTGTCAAGCCCTTAAGATCCAAGATGAGCACATAGTTAGTACAAGATCAATTTAAAATTTGCACTCTGCATTTTTCATTTTACATTGGGGGCCACATCAGAAGGTAGTAGGTATTCCTTTCAATTGGATCGCGAGCTATTACTGAGAGTTCCCGGCGGAGGTATCCTACAGTGGCCCCAGGGCACGCCGGCCAGAGCTAGGGGGAAACCTCCCCCTCCCAACTCAACCACCCCAAATGAAAAATGCAAAATGAAAAGTGAAAAATTAAAATTTGCCTTACCCAACCACCAAAAAGCAGATTCTTCGGCCTTTTCAAGGCCTCAGAATGACAAGTTCGTTTAGTTTTTAACGAGTCTCTAGTCTCAAGTCTGGAGTCTCAATAAATACACCAAACTCTCATTATCTCCATTTAAGGGGACTTTCTAAGATGACGTCTCCAAATGCAACCAGCCCCATTCTGGGCATCGACCTGGGCGGAACCAAGGTCGAGATCGCCTGCGCCCGGCTCAATGCAGAAGTGCTGGCCCGGAAGCGCATCCCCACACAAGCACAGGACGGTCCGGAGAGGGGGCTGGAGCGCATTTTGGAGACGGCGCAAGACGTTCTGGCTAGGGCCGAGGTTCCAGCGAAAGAGCTCTGTGCCGTCGGGATCAGCATACCCGGACCCTGGGATCATGATGCCGGCGCTTTCCTGGATCTTCCCAATCTGCCCGGCTGGGAGGGATATCCCATCCGGCAGAAGCTGGAGGAACATTTTTCCGCTCCCATCCACATGGACAACGACGCCAACGCCACCGCCCTGGCCGAGTGGAAGTTCGGGGCCGGCCGCGGCTATGATCATCTCACCTACCTGACCATGAGCACCGGCATCGGGGGTGGCCTTATCTTAGACGGAAGGTTATACAGAGGCAAGAACTTCAACGCCGGGGAGGTGGGACACCAGGTCATCATGCCCGATGGCCCACCCTGCGGCTGCGGCCTGTTGGGGCACCTGGAGGCCCTGTGCAGCGGCTCGGGGATCGCTCGCCGCCTCAAGGAGGCGGTTAAACCGGGAAGCTCCCTGATGTGGGAGCTGGCCGGGGGCGATCCGGAGAAGCTGACGGCGGAGGTCCTGGTCGGGGCTGTGCGGAAGGAAGATCCCCTGGCGCAGGTCTTTTTCCACCAGACCCTGGAGTACCTGGCCACCGGGCTGGCCAATCTGGTCTTCATCCTCAACCCGGAGGCCATTGTCCTGGGCACTATTGTGGCCAGGAACCCCGATCTATTCCTTAAGTCCCTGGAAAGAATGGTTGCCGAGCGGGTCTGGGATGTTTTCACGGCGGATCTGAAGATCCTGCCGGCTCAGTTGACAGACCAGATCGGCGTATACGCCCCTCTGGCCGTCATTCTGGACGCCTTAAACCTTGAGCCAGAGGAGCTGACTAAATGAGAATCTTCATCTCCGCCGACATGGAGGGAATCGCCGGAGTGGTGGGCGACGAGCAGCGTAGCCGTAAGGGGCTGGATTACCCGAAGGCGCGGCACTGGATGGCTGAGGAGGTCAACGCCGCCATCGAGGGGGCCGTCGAGGCCGGAGCAAAGGAGATCGTGGTCAGCGATGCCCACGCCGGGGCCATAAATATGCTTCTCTCCGATATGCACGAGAAGGCGACCCTGATCAGCGGCGCAAACAGACCGCTGAGCATGATGCAGGGGATCGGTGCCGGTTTCGACGCCGCCTTTTTGATCGGGTACCACGCCATGCGGGGAACTCAGAATGCCTGCCTGGACCACACCTACTCCGAGAAGAAGATCATGGCCTTCAGGATCAACGGAACGCCCTATGGCGAGATAGGGATCAACGCGCTGGTGGCCGGTCACTTCGGCGTGCCCGTGGTTCTGGTTAGCGGGGACAACATGACGGCGGTGGAGGCCAAGTCCTTCCTGGGAGAGGTGCAAACGGTAGTGGTCAAGGAGGCCATCGGGCGCAGCGCGGCCAGAAGTCTCAGCCAGCCCAGGGTGCATCAGCTGCTCCGCCGGGGAGCCCAGAAAGCCCTGAAAGATCTCTCCCGGTTTGAACCCCTGGTAATTCCTCCGCCGATGACCATAGAGGTAGAATTCGTGGGCACGGAATATGCTGACAGGGCTGATTTGCTCCCCCAGGTGGAGCGAACGGGCCCGGTGACCGTGACCGCCACAGGCGAGAATTTTCTGGATCTATTTCAGCTTTTTCTGTTGATGCTCAGGTAGGGGGGAAGATGCTGCGACTAGCTGTGCTGGCCTCCGGAGGCGGCAGCAACCTTCAGGCCATCATCGATGCCACAGAAAGGGGAGAAATAGATGCCCGGGTGGTCCTGGTGATCAGCAACAACAGCGACTGCGGAGCCTTGGCCCGGGCTGGAAAGCACGGCATCGAGGCCTTACACCTCAGCGGCAGGCAATTTCCCGGCCAGGCCGAGTTCGACGCCGGTCTGTTGGAGGCTCTGGCGGAACATGAGGTGGACCTGGTTATTTTAGCCGGGTACATGAAGCTGCTCAGCCCAACGGTGGTGAAGGCTTATCGAAATCGCATACTGAACATCCATCCCGCTTTGCTGCCCTGCTTCGGAGGCCGGGAGATGTACGGAATGCGGGTGCACCAGGCGGTTATAGAGTCCGGAGCGAAATTCAGCGGGGTCACCGTCCATGTGGTGGATGAAAAGTACGATCACGGCCCCATCGTGGCTCAGCGGGTGGTGCCCGTTCACCAGGACGACACCGCGGAGAATCTGGCTCAGAGGGTGCTGATCCAAGAGCATAAGATCTATCCACAGGTTATCCAGCTTTTCGCCGAGAACAGGGTTCGCGTTGAGGGCAATCACGTGCGCATTCACTCGGCGGGATGAACGAGCGTCCAAGTTGCCAAAAGGGAGGACAGATGGCCAAAGCCATTCTCTCGGGAAACGAAGCTGTAGCGCGGGGTGCTTACGAGGCCGGCCTGGCCTTTGCCGCCGGCTATCCCGGCACCCCCAGCACGGAAATTCTGGAAAACATCGCTCCCTATAAGCAGATCCAGGCCCAGTGGTCGCCCAACGAAAAGGTGGCCTTCGAGGTAGCCATGGGCGCCTGCTTCGGGGGCCTTCGCTCCCTGGTGGCCATGAAGCACGTGGGGTTAAATGTGGCCGCCGATCCGCTGTTCACGTCTTCTTACGTGGGCGTCAATGGCGGGTTCGTCATCATCAGCGCCGACGATCCCGGAATGCACTCCTCCCAGAACGAGCAGGACAATCGCCGTTACGCCAGGTTCGCCAAAATTCCCCTGCTGGAGCCCTCCGACAGCCAGGAAGCCAAGGACTTCGTGGGTCATGCCCTGCAGATAAGCGAACGGTTCGACACCCCGGTTCTGCTCCGTCTGACCACCCGGATCTGTCACTCCAAAGGGGTGGTAACACTGGGCAGGAGAAAGCGGGTGGCCCGCAAGCCATATGTGAAAGATGCGCCCAAGCGGCTGGTCATCCCCGCACACGCCCGCGTAAGGCACTGTGTTGTGGAAAGAAGGCTGAAGGATCTTCAACGCTTCGCTGAAAAGACGCCCCTGAACAGCATCGAGAAGGGATCCAGCAAGCTGGGGGTGGTCACCAGTGGGGTGGCCTATCAATACGTCCGGGAGGTCTTTCCTCAGGCGACCATTTTGAAGCTGGGCTTTACTTTTCCTTTTCCCCGCCGGCTGGCCAGGCGGTTCTCTGGCATGGTGGAGAAGCTCTACGTGGTGGAGGAGCTGGAACCGCTTCTGGAAGAGGAGCTGGTTCTTATGGGCATTCCCGTTATCGGCAAAGAACGGGTTCCCCGGGAGGGAGAGCTGAACACCGAGGTGGTCCGGGAGGCATTTTTAGGGACCCGTCGGCGCCGGGCCGTCCGAAAAGATATAGTTCCCCGGCCTCCTGTTCTCTGTCCGGGCTGTCCGCACACCGGCCTGTTTTACACCTTGAAGAGATTGAAGATCGGATCTATGGGAGACATCGGCTGCTATACCCTGGGAGCTATGCCGCC
>DAOVRJ010000010.1 GCA_030628225.1 Candidatus Zixiibacteriota bacterium
CGTATACGTGGGCTGGAACCTGTGCAACCCCCTTTTTCAGGATGTGCGGGTCAGGCAGGCCCTGACCATGGCCACCAACCGCCAGGGCATTATCGATGGACTGCGCTTCGGGCTGGGCCAGCTGTGTATTGGCCCCATCGTGCCCACCTCCTGGGCTTACAATTCCGATATTCAGCCCTACCCCTTCGACCCCCAGCGGGCCAGGGACCTTTTGGCCGAGGCCGGCTGGCGAGACAGCGATGGGGATGGCTTGCTGGACAGGGACGGCCGGCCCTTTACCTTCACCATGAAGATCATCAGCGACAACCGTATCTCCGAGGAGATATCCACTGTGATGCAGGAGGAGCTTAAGCATCTGGGCATGCGCTTGACCATTCAGGCTGTGGAGTGGAACGTTTTCCTCAAACAGACGCAGGCCAAAGATTTTGACGCCTGCATTCTGGCCTGGCGGGCCGGCTTTGTGATCAATCCCACCCCTGTCTGGCACTCCAAGTCAATCTCGGGCAAGTACAACCACGTCTCCTATGCCAACCCCGAGGTAGACGAGCTGATCGAGAGCGGCCGTCTGGCCTTTGATCGGCGGGAGGCCAGGAAGATCTGGTATCGTTTTCAGCAGATCATTGCCCGGGAGCAGCCATACACATTTCTATACGTCTCCCAGGATTGCCATGCTATCGACCGGCGGTTCAGGGGAGTTCACATGGATATCCGCGGACCCTACCAGAACCTGCACCAGTGGTGGGTGCCCAGGGAAGAGAGGAAATATTGATATGGCAGAAGATGAACACAGCGGACGCCAGCCGGAGAAGTTGATCTTCGAGCTCAGCTCCCCGGGTCGCCGGGGAACACGGCTCCCGGAGATCGATGTGCCCTCTCGTCCCCTGGATGAGCTTTTGCCGCAGGAAAGCCGGCGCTCAGAGCCGCCCCCCCTGCCCCAGGTGAGCGAGGCCGACACGGTTCGTCATTTTACCAGGCTCTCAACGCTCAATCATCATGTGGACAGTGGATTCTATCCCCTGGGATCCTGTACCATGAAGTACAACCCCAAGTTCCATGAAAGTCTGGCCCGATTGCCCGGCCTCTGTGGTCTGCACCCTTTTCAGCCTGCGGAGACGGTTCAGGGAACTTTGTGTCTGATGTATCGTCTGGGCCGCTGGCTCTGCGAGATCTCCGGTCTGGATGAGATCACCCTGCAGCCTGCCGCCGGAGCTCACGGCGAGCTGACCGGCTTGCTGATGATCCGCGCTTTGCTGACAGACAGGGGGGACCCGCGCAGCAAGGTGATCATCCCCGACTCGGCCCATGGCACCAACCCGGCCAGTGCTCGCATCGCCGGCTATGGTGTGGTCCAGGTGCGATCCAACGAAAAGGGCCAGGTGGATGTGGAGGCCTTGAAGCGGGTCCTGGACGATCAGGTGGCCGCCCTGATGTTGACCGTGCCCAACACCCTGGGGCTGTTCGAATCGCAGATTGTCCAGATCGCCGAGATGGTGCACCGTGCGGGGGGCATGATGTACATGGACGGGGCTAACCTGAACGCCCTGCTGGGCCTCGTCCGCCCCGGCGATATGGGCTTCGACGTGGTGCACTTCAATCTGCACAAGACCTTTTCCTCGCCCCACGGCGGCGGCGGACCCGGATCTGGTCCCCTGGGAGTGAAGAAAGAGCTGGCCCCATATCTGCCGGTGCCCGTGATCGTCAAGAGGGAAGAGGGAAACTTTGTCCTGGATGCCGATCGGCCCAGGTCCATCGGAAGAGTACAGGCTTTCTACGGCAACTTCGCCGTGATGCTCAGGGCTTACGCTTACCTGCGTAGTCTGGGGCCGGAGGGGCTTCGGCGGGTCAGTGAGAATGCCATCATCAACGCCAATTACCTGATGAGGCGGCTGCAGCCGGTCTTCGATCTTCCATACCAGCAGCACTGCCAGCACGAGTTCGTTCTGTCGGGGAAGAAGTTCCGGGCGCAGGGGGTGAGAACCCTGGACATCGCCAAGAGATTGCTGGATTTTGGCGTGCACGCTCCGACCATCTATTTTCCCCAGATCGTGTCCGAGGCCCTGATGATCGAGCCCACAGAGACGGAGAGCCGGCAGTCCCTGGATGCCTTTGTGGAGGCCATGGTGAGCATCGCCGGGGAAGCGGAGTCCGACCCCCAGTTGCTGAAGACGGCTCCGCACAGTACTCCCCTGGCCCGGCTGGATGAGGTCAAGGCGGCCCAGGATCTGAAGCTCCGCTGGCAGCCCGAGGGATGAATCTGATGACCCCAGAAAAAGAGGGGGGAACGAGGGCCAGCGGGGTAGAGCAGGGGCGCTGTGAGGTGTGTGAGGGCCTGCTGGCGGCCTGGCAGGTGGCCCGCGGATGTCGTCTGCTCAGATGTTCCCTCTGCGGACACGTGATGCGGGATCTGCGCCTGTGCCCGGCCGGCGCCCGGGAACAGGTCTATGGCGGATCGGAGGAGTTCGACCGGGTCCGCCTTTTTTTCACTCGCCGCAAACTCATCAAGATGCTCTCCCGGTTCCCCGCGGACCGGAAACTCCACGTTCTGGAGGTCGGCTTCGGCAATGGCCAGCTGCTCAGCTTTTTTCAAAAGCTGGGACACCAGGTCTACGGAGTGGAGGTGAGCCGGCCGCAGAGCTCCCGGCTGGAGGAGCTGAGCGCCCAGGGTGCCCGGCTCTTTTTTCAGGGGCTGCAGCGAGCGGAACTGCCCGCCGAGACCCTTGATCTGATCTACATGATCCACGTGGCAGAGCATCTGCCGGACCCGGTGGGCGGCCTGCGGAAGCTGTGTGCCGCTGCCGGGAAGGACGCCCTGCTGTATTTGGTGACGCCCGATGGCCATTCGGCGGGACTGCGGGTTTTCCGGGATCGCTGGTGGCATCTGGAGGATCACACTCATCGGCGCTTTTTTACACCCCGGTCCATGAGTGCCTGTCTCGACCAGGCCGGTTTCGTTCCCCTGCAGATCCAGTCCCCCCTGCTGGATAGCCTGACCCTGGAGATCAACAGCTTCATGCGTCTGTTCTATCGCCGGGGGGCGGTGATGGACCATGCCCTGGTACGGGCCCTGGATCTTCTCCTGTTCCCCGTGGCCCTGGCGGGCCGTCTGCTGTGGCCGGCGATCAGGCCGAACATGGAGGTCCTGGCCCGGAGGCAATAGGACCTTGTTCAAGTTCTGGATACTAGATGCTGAAAACCTGAGATTCGAGGCTCGAGAGTCGAGATTCGTAAGGGCTGAAATGCTGAGGCTAGAGACTGCTAATTAAGGCAAAAAATATTTAGCCTTTGCATTTTATCCAGCATCCAGGATCCGGGATGGGAGGGGATTATGGGGGGAGGATCTAGGATCGGGGATTGGGAATTGGGGGAGGGAAAATGATCGAGATCAGGGATCTGGTGTTCAGCTACAGGCTCAGGGAGGGGGGCCATCTAGTGGCCCTGAACAGGATCTCCCTGCAGATCTCCGAGGGCGAGTCAGTGGCCATCATCGGCTCCAATGGCTCGGGCAAGAGCACTCTGGCCCTTTGCCTGAACGGTCTGCTGCTTCCCCGGGAAGGAGAGGTGTGGGTGGATGGACTGGACGTTCGTCAGCGGAGCAGCCTGGAGAAGGTTCGCCGCCGGGTGGGCATGGTCTTTCAAAATCCGGATAACCAGATCATCTCCACCACGGTGGAGCGGGAGATCGCCTTCGGACTGGAGAACCTGGCCCTGCCCGAGGAGCGTCTGAGGGAGCGGGTGGAGGAGACCTTGCAGCAATTTCACCTGACCGGCTTTCGCCATCGTCCGCCGCACCTGCTCTCCGGGGGGGAGAAGCAGCGCCTGTCCATCGCCGCCGTTCTGGCCATGCGTCCCAAGTACCTGATTCTGGATGAACCCACCTCGCTGCTGGATCCCGTGGGCCGGCGGGAGGTGGGGGAGCTTCTGAGACGGCTGCGCGCCCAGGGTGGGGTGACGGTGGTGCATATCACCCAGTTCCCGGAGGAGGCCGCCGAGGCCCAGCGGGTCCTGGTCCTGCACGATGGAGAGCTGGTCATGGAGGGGTCTCCCCGGGAGATTTTCGCTCAGGGGGAGCGGCTGGCCCGGCTGGGTCTGAGACCGCCCTTTCCCGTGGAGCTGGCCAACAGGATCAGGAAAGCCGGCGTCCATCTTCCCGAACATATTGACGATATGGGCGAGCTGGCCGCGGGTCTTCTCGCTCTCCCTCAGTGCCAGATCGATTTCACAGGGGAACCTGACGGAGGGAAGGAGAGGAATGGTCGGGAGGGATCTCCTTCTATGAGCAAGGGTGAGGAGCGGGTGCGGACCGAAGACCTGTGTTATCGATACAACGCCGGTTTACCCACGGAAAGGATGGCCCTGCGGCAGGTGAACCTGTCGGTGCGCCGCGGGGAGCTGATCGGCCTGGTGGGGCCCATCGGGTCCGGAAAGAGCACCCTGGTCCAGCACCTGAACGCCCTGCTGCGGCCCTCCTCGGGGAGGGTGCTGGTGGACGGGTGGGACCTGAGCGATAAGCGGCTGGATCTCCAGAATTTACGCCAGAAAGTCGGGTTGGTGTTCCAGTTTCCCGAGAAGCAGCTCTTCGAGGAGACGGTCTTTGACGATGTGGCTTTCGGGCCGCGGAACCTGAGGTTGTCGGACTATGAGGTGGACAGAAGGGTTCGCCAGGCCCTGAAGTTGGTGGGTTTGGATGTCGAGAGCTTCGCAGCTCGCTCCCCCTTCGATCTCAGCGGAGGTGAGCAGCGGCGCGTGGCCATCGCCGGGGTTCTGGCTTTGCAGCCGGAGATGCTCATCCTGGACGAGCCCTTTGTGGGCCTCGACCCCAGGGGCTGTGAGCAGATTCTGGGAATTCTGGGGCAGCTTCGCCGCAAGGGGGTGACCATTGTGCTGATCACTCATCACATGGACCTGATGGTTCCCCTGGCAGATCGCGTGGTGGTGATGGGGGAGGGTGCGGTGGCCGCCGACGATTCGCCGGAGGGAGTATTCTCCGACTCTGCACGGACCGCCCAGCTGGGCATCGAACTGCCCCAGGCCGCTCAGTTGACGGCCCGGCTCCGCGAGGGGGGTTGGCGGTTGGAGGCCACGGTTCTGACCATGGAGGGGGTTTTGGAGGAGATTTTGGGATATTTGGCAGCTAACCGTGAGAAAGAAGAGTAGGCAGGAGGCAGGAAAAAAAAATGCAGAATGAAAAATGAAAAGTGAAAAATGCAAAATGTTAGGGGCAGTGGAACTTTCTTTTTACGAATCTCGATTCTCGAATCTCGAGTCTCGATTTTTCAGAGGGGGTAGCGGAGGCCCGGAGAGGCTGGCGGCTGGCCGAACGAATAGTGAGGACAGTATGGCCGCAGGCCATAGCCAGCCGGTGGCGCGAAGCGCCACGCCGGCCGCAGCGAGGGGGAAACTTCCCCCTCAAAAATATTCCTTGACATTTCCCCCAGATCATGTTATCTATACGAAGACAGTGTCCTTTAAACTAGCACGGTGAGGCTAGAAAGGGCTAAAAGAGGGAAAACAAACGCCTTCTTGCTCTTTCGGCAAGAGGGTTTTTTTTATGAGCGAGGTCAGATCTTGAGTCAAATTATGGATGCCAAAGATGTTCAGCGGGCTGTGGCCAGGATTGCCCACGAGATCATCGAGCGCAACAAGGGAGCAAAAGATCTGGTCATCGTTGGCATCCGGGCCCGGGGAGATTATCTGGCCGCCAGGGTCGCCGAGGTCATCGAGGGCATCGAGGGGCTGACCATACCGGTGGGGATCATCGACATCACCCTGTATCGGGACGATCTTCAGGTGGTCTTGGAGCAGCCGGTGGTGCACAAGACGGATATCCCCTTCGATATCACCGGCCAGGTGGTCATCCTGGTGGACGATGTGCTCAACACCGGGCGGACCATTCGGGCAGCCATCGATCAGCTGATCGATTTTGGCCGACCCAAGTCCATTCAACTGGCCGTGTTAGTCGATCGCGGCCACCGTGAGTTGCCCATTCGGGCCGATTATGTAGGCAAGAATGTGCCCACCTCCCAGGGCCAGCAGGTGGAGGTGAGGGTGCGGGAGGTGGATGGCTCCGACGAGGTCGTTGTCGTGGAGGAGCCTTTCCCGAGGTGATGGATTCATGAAGTGGCAGAGCAGACATCTGTTGGGATTGGAGGGGGTCTCGGCAGAGGAGATCCGGCTGATCCTGGACACCGCCGGTTCCTTTAAGGAGATACTGGAGCGGCCCATTAAAAAAGTACCGGCCCTGCGGGGAATAACGGTAGCCAACCTGTTTTTCGAACCGAGTACGCGCACTCGGTTTTCTTTTGAGCTGGCCGAGAAGAGGATGAGCGCTGATTCGGTGAGCTTTTCTACGGCGACCAGCAGCGTCAAGAAAGGGGAGACGCTCAAGGATACCGTGAAGAACATCGAGGCCATGAGGGTGGATATGGTGGTGATCAGGCATTCGGCTGCCGGAGCCCCCCATTTTTTAGCCAGGTGCGTCGACGCAGCCGTGATCAATGCCGGGGATGGGGCTCATGAACACCCCACTCAGGCCCTGCTGGATATGATGACCCTGCGGGAGAAATACGGCAGCCTGGAGGGTTTGCGCGTGGTCATCGTGGGCGATATCGCCCACAGCCGTGTGGCCCGCTCGAACATCTGGGGCCTGAGAACCATGGGTGCGTCGGTGATCGTCTGTGGTCCCAAGACCCTTCTGCCACTGGACGTGGAACAGCTGGGTGTGGATGTCTCTGTCAACCTGGACGAGGCCCTGGAGGGAGCCGACGTGATCAATGTGCTGCGGCTGCAGTTGGAGAGGCAGACCCAGGGGCTGTTGCCCTCCATGCGCGAGTACAACCGCGAGTACGGCATTACTCTCCAACGGCTGGCCGGCGCCAAGGAGAGCCTGACCATCATGCATCCCGGACCCATCAACCGGGGGGTGGAGATCACTCCGCAGGTGGCCGATGGCCCGTATTCAGTTATCCTGGATCAGGTGCTTAACGGAGTGGCCGTGCGCATGGCGGTGCTCTTCCTGCTCAGCGGGGGCGAGCCCAAATTAACATAATGGAGCGCTGGCAGGTCAGGCTGGATGGGAGATGGAATGAGTCGAAAGAAAAGTCTGTGGATCAGATCCGGGCGGGTACTGGACCCGGGAAATGATCTGGATCAGATCGCCGATGTGCTCATTCGCGACGGGAAGATCGCCTCCATAGGGCGGGTGAAGAAACCGCCCGTCGGGGCGGAGATCTACGATGCCCGGGACAAGCTGGTGGTTCCCGGATTGATCGACATGCACGTGCATCTGCGGGAGCCGGGCCGGGAGGATGAGGAGACTATTCTCACCGGGGCCCGGGCCGCGGCCGCCGGTGGATTTGTGGCCGTCGCCTGCATGCCCAACACCAGCCCGCCTATCGACAATCAGGAAACGGTGCGCTTTATCCGCCACAAGGCCGAGGAAGCGCCGGTGCGGGTTTACCCCATCGGAGCAATCACCAGGGGGCGCCGGGGTGAGGCGCTCACCGAGGTGGCTGAGCTGGTGGCGGCCGGGATCGTGGCCATCTCCGACGACGGGGATACGGTGAAGAACTCGGCGATCTTTCGCCACGCTCTGGAATACGCCAGCATGTTCGAGATCCCGGTCATCTCCCACTGCGAGGACCCGGATCTTCGGGGAATGGGGGTGATGAACGAGGGTTTTGTCTCCACTGTGCTTGGCATGAAAGGCATGCCGGCCATCGCCGAGCAGGTGGCCGTTGCCCGGGATATCGGGATCGCCGAGTTCACCGGAGCACGCCTGCACATCGCCCACGTGAGCACAGCCGGAACGGTGGAGTTGATCAGAATGGCCAAGAGCCGCGGCGTCCGGGTGACCGCCGAGGTCACAGCGCATCATCTCGTCCTCACCGATGAGGCCGTGCGCAGCTTTGATTCCAACACCAAGATGAACCCGCCGTTGCGGGATGAGGTAGATCGACAGGCCCTTCGAGATGGATTGGCCGATGGAACCATCGATTGTGTGGCCAGCGACCACGCCCCTCACTCACAGGAGGAGAAGGAGGTGGAGTTCGATGCCGCCCCCTTCGGCATCGTCGGTCTGGAAACCAGCCTGGGCCTGGTCTTGACGGAGTTGGTCGGGGGTGGTGTGCTCACTCTGCCCCAGGTTCTGGCCAAGATGAGCCTCAACCCGGCTCGTATTTTGGGCATCCCCGGTGGGATGATACGCCAGGGGAACGTGGCCGACCTGACCATCATCGACCCCGATCTTCGCTGGACAGTGGATCGCCGGGCATTTCAGTCCAAGTCCAAGAACACGCCCTTCGATGGATGGGAGCTGACCGGATGTGCCGTGGCCACCATTGTCGGGGGGCAGATCGTCTACCGGAGGGAAGAGAATGAAACATGACACTTCCTGGTATCACGAGGCCAGGGTGAAAACGACCATGGTCGCTCTGAAGCGGAGGAACATGGCTGCCGTATTCGTGCCCGATGGACCGGCTGCCGCCAAAACGGCTCTGCAGATGATTACCCCGGGAGCCACTGTGGGCCTGGGGGGATCCCTGACGGTCAAGCAGATCGGGCTTCTGGACGCCCTGCACTCCGGGAAGTGCATCCTTTATGATCAGTACGCCAAGGGTATCTCTCCGGAGAAGAGCATGCAGCTGCGCCGCAAAGGTCTGCTGGCCGACTTCTTCGTCACCGGCACCAATGCCGTCACCATGGATGGGCGCCTGGTCAACCTGGACGGCTGCGGCAATCGCGTGGCCGCCCTCACCTTTGGTCCCCCAAAGGTGATCGTGGTGGTGGGCAGGAACAAGATCGTCGCCGACGTGGATGAGGCCCTGGGGCGAATTTGGAATTATGCCGCTCCGCTCAATGCCAAACGGCTGAACCGCAAGGTGCCCTGCACCGTCAGCGGCCAGTGCGAGGACTGTTTTTCCGCGGAGCGGATCTGCAACCACCTGGTGATCACCGAGCGTCAGATGGCCGAGGGCAGGTTGACGGTGATCATCGTTAATCAGGATCTCGGGTTTTAGGGGCTGCCAGCGCCCTTATCTCGATGACCGGGGGATCGCGAAGATGTCAGTCTCAACGCAGTCTTTTACCCTGCAAACGCGGGGTAACACCGATGTATTGGACATCACCCCTCAGGTGATTCAGACTCTCCGGCAAAGCGGCCTTCAGAATGGCATCGCCACGGTGTTCGTCCCCGGCTCCACCGGGGGCATCACCACGGTGGAGTTCGAGCCGGGGCTGAGACGCGACCTGCCGGAGATAATGGAAAAACTCATCCCTGCCGGTCGATATCACCATGACGAAACCTGGCACGATGGCAACGGCCATGCCCATCTGCGCTCCGCCCTGGTGGGCACCTCGTTCACCGTGCCCTTCGTGGCCGGAAGACTGACCCTGGGCACCTGGCAGCAGATCGTGTTTCTGGATTTCGATAACCGATCCCGGCGGAGGGAAATTCTGGTTCAGCTGGTGGGGGAATGAATTTCTGGATACTGGTAAAAGAAATGCAAAGTGAAAAATGAAAAATGAAAAATGCAAAGTGAAAAATGCAAAATGGAAAAAGCAGTTGAGCTTTGCCTTTACGAATCCCGGATCCCGAACCCCGGTTCCCGGTAATTCATCGAATCTCGAATCTCGAATCTCGCTCTATTTAGGCATTACGCATCAAACACCTCCCCACAAGGCAAACACATGTTTAAGCCGCCGACCATAGCCTGGGAAGATAACCGGGTGGTGATGATCGATCAGACCAGGCTTCCGGGAGAGCTCATTCTGCACCGATGTGACACCGTCGAGCAGATGGCGGAGGCCATTCGATCACTTCGTGTCAGGGGCGCTCCGGCCATTGGGATCGCCGCCGCCTATGGGGTCATTCTGGGGTTGCAGGGTTGTTCCGCGTCCACCTTTGAGGAGTTTGAGGAACAGATGGAGCGGGTAATGGCCCTGATGCGAGCCACCAGACCCACTGCCGTCAATTTGTCGTGGGCATTGGAACGCCTCAGATCTGTGGCTGTGGAGCACAAGGGTGCCTCTGTGGCCGAGATCAAGAAGGCCCTTTTAGTAGAGGCCCAGGCCATTCATCAGCAGGATGCCCGGCTGTGCCGTCAGATCGGAGAAAACGGCCAGGAACTGGTGCACGAGGGAGCCAGGGTGTTGACTCACTGTAATGCCGGGAGGCTGGCCACCGGGGGAATTGGGACGGCCCTGGGCATTCTCTACGTGGCTCACCGGCAAGGCAAGAAGATCACCGTTTATGCGGACGAGACCCGGCCTTTGTTGCAGGGAGCCCGGCTGACCACCTGGGAATTGATGCAGGAGGGCATTCCGGTGACCCTGATCTGTGACAGCTCCGCTGCCCGTCTTATGGCCCGGGGCCAGGTGGATTTTGCCCTGGTCGGTGCCGATCGCATCGCCGCCAACGGCGATGTGGCCAACAAGATAGGCACGTATAACCTGGCAGTTCTGTGCGCAAAACACAACCTGCCCTTTTACGTAGCCGCCCCTTCCTCCACCTTGGATCTTGCTCTTTCCGACGGGGATCAGATCCCTATCGAGGAGCGGGCCGCCGAGGAGGTCACCGAGGTCTGTGGACGGCGCAGCGCTCCGTTGGGGGTTGCGGTGAGCAACCCGGCCTTCGATGTGACCCCCGGGGGGTTGGTATCGGCCATTATCACCGAGAAGGGGGTCTTTAGGTCGCCCTATCGGCGCAGCTTATCCCGGATGAAAAATCATCGGGGGAACCAGGGACCTGCCCGATTATAGCGGGTTGCTGATATAAGTTCACCGCGATCAGGGCTAGTTTTTCCTTGACAAACTTTGTAAAAAATAGTATTTTAGAAAATTCAATAACTTAAAAATTGATTTTGGGGGAAGGATGAGAACATTTAGTTTAAAAGCAAGCCAGATCGAGAGAAAGTGGTATCTCGTCGACGCCCAGGGCAAGGTGCTGGGCCGTTTGGCCACGGAGCTTGCCTCCGTGTTGCGAGGCAAGAGGAAACCTACCTATACCCCGCATTTGGATAATGGGGATAACGTGGTGGTGATAAATGCTGAGAAGGTGATGGTAACCGGGAAAAAGAGGGAGCAGAAGCTCTATTACCACCACACCGGATATCCCGGAGGTCTGCGAACGAATACATTCGCTGAGCTTCAGGCCCGGAAACCGGAGCAGATTGTGAAACTGGCCGTGAAGGGGATGTTGCCTCATAATCGTCTGGGTCGAAAGATGCTAAAGAAGCTGCACATCTATGCGGGATCTGAGCACCCACACAACTCTCAGAATCCCCAGCCGTTAGAGATGCTCTGATTGGTATCATCCGGAATACGTCCGGTCTTTTGAAATTGCACTGCCCACCGACGGAAGCGGTCTTTTAGCCGTCAGTGGTTTTTTTGCAAGGTAGATTCGTCAACAAGGGGGAGTTCTCAGTGGAGAAAAAAACATATCGTGCCTTAGGAAGAAGGAAAGAGGCCGTGGCCCAGGTGCGTCTTGTGGAGGGAAAGGGCCAGCGGTACATCAACGGAAAGCCCATGAAGAGCTACTTTGGGCGCGAGACCCTGGACATGATTGTAGAACAGCCGTTTAAGTTGACAGACACTCAGGACCGGTTCGATATGCTGGTCAACGTGAAGGGCAGCGGTCTCTCCGGACAGGCTGGGGCCATCAGGCTGGGTGTTTCCCGGGCACTGACGAAGAGTGACCCGGACTTGCGCGGCCAGTTGAAATCAGCCGGTTTTCTCACCAGGGATCCGCGGATGACAGAGCGCAAGAAATACGGTCTCGCCGGAGCCCGAAAACGGTATCAGTTCTCAAAGAGGTAATTTGAAGGGTTTGCTGCTGTTTTTCCAGAGAGAGGAGCTTGCTGTATGGCTATAGTTACCATGAAACAGCTTCTAGAGGCTGGCGTTCATTTCGGACATCAAACCCGGCGATGGAACCCGAAGATGAAGAAATTCATCTTCACCGACCGGGGCGGCATCTACATCATCGATCTCAAAAAAACGGTCGAGCGCATCGGGAAAGCCTACAACCTGATAATGAAGAACGTTGAGAAAGGGGAATCGGTTCTTTTCGTGGGCACTAAAAAACAGGCCAGGGAGGCGGTAACAGCCGAAGCGCAGAGGTGCGAAATGCACTATGTCACCGAGCGTTGGCTTGGTGGGATGCTGACCAATTTTCAGACCGTCAGGCAGAGCCTGAAGCGTCTGGAGGGAATTGAGAAGATGAGCCAGGACGGCTCCTTTGAGAAATTTACAAAAAAAGAAGTTCTCAAGCTGGAGAAAGAGCAGAAGAAATTGGAGAAAACACTGGGCGGCATTCGGGCCATGGGTCGTCTGCCCGGGGTTGTCTTCGTCGTGGACACCAAGAAGGAGAAAATCGCTGTAGCGGAAGCCAACAGGCTGAATATTCCCATTGTGGCAATACTTGATACTAACTGTGACCCGGATGTGATTGATTACCCCATTCCCGGCAACGATGATGCCATCAAATCCATCAAGCTTATCTCCAAGATAGTTGCCGATGCCGTGCTTGAGGCGAAGGGGAAAACGGCTGCTATCCAGGCAGCAGAAGAAGAAGAAAAGGCAAAGGAAGAACAACCTCAGGCGTGAGGTTGTCCAGCAACAGAGCATCGCAGGAGGATTGCATGAGTGTTTCAGCAAAGATAGTTAAAGAATTAAGAGATAAAACGGGCGCCGGAATGATGGATTGTAAGCATGCCCTGGAAAAGGCCGGTGGAGACATTGAGAAGGCGGTGGAGGTTTTGCGGAAGAAGGGGCTTGCGGCGCTGGCCAAGAGGGCGGGGAGGAAGACCACAGAGGGGGTCATCGCCTCCTATATCCATCCTGGCGAACGTTTAGGGGTTCTAGTTGAGGTTGACTGTGAGACCGATTTCGTGGCCCGGACCCCAGACTTCCGGGCCTTTGTAAAAGAAATTAGCATGCAGGTAGCGGCGGCTAATCCGCTGGTAATGCGTCGGGAGGATCTGCCTGAGGAGGATGTGGAGCGGGAGAGGGAGATATATCGCGACCAGGCCCGCAGTCAGAACAAGCCGGAGAAGATCATCGAAAAGATAATCCAGGGCAAGATCGAGAAATACTATCAGGAGGTCTGTCTTCTCGACCAGCAATATATCAAAGACAGCGATAAGCAGATTTACCAACTGCTGGAAGATATCAGGATGAAGGTGGGCGAGAATGTGGTCATCAAGAAATTTGCCCGATTTCGTCTTGGCGAATAAAGACCTTGCTGGACCGCCTGCCGGGGGAGGAGATGGCCAGAGCGGTATTCAAAAGGATTTTGCTAAAGCTCAGCGGAGAGACTCTGTCGGGGGTTCAGGAAAGAGGGGTGAACCACGATCGAACTGATCATCTGGCCCGCAACCTGAAAGAGATCGTGCAGTTGGGTGTGGAGTTGGCGGTG
Organism: Candidatus Zixiibacteriota bacterium; assembly: GCA_030628225.1. GTDB lineage: Bacteria > SM23-81 > SM23-81 > SM23-81 > SM23-81 > DAOVRJ01. The sequence goes on from DAOVRJ010000010.1 coordinate 13,412, forward strand.
GTGTTGGGAGGGGGGAATATATTCAGAGGTATTCCGGCCAGCTCTCAGGGTATTCAACGGGAGACGGCCGACTACATGGGCATGTTGGCCACGGTAATAAATGGATTGGCCTTGGAGGATGCTCTCCGCAGAGAGGGAGTTGAGGCCCGGGTTCTCTCGGCAATACCCGTGGGGGAGGTGGTGGAGACATACAGTCTCCGCCGTGCCAGGTATCATCTCCAGAAGGGAAGAGTGATCATCTTGGTGGGGGGGACGGGAAAGCCGTATTTCAGCACAGATACAGCAGCAGCCCTTCGCGCTGTGGAATTGGGTGCCGAGATCCTCTTGAAGGCCACCAAGGTGGATGGCGTTTACGATGACGATCCTATTGGCCATCCCGGGGCGAAGCGCTTCCCATGCATTTCCTATATGGAGATTATCGACCGCCGCTTGCGGGTGATGGACACCACGGCGGTGGTTCTATGTATGGAGAATAAAGTACCCATTATCGTCTTTAACATGACCGAGCAGGGTAACCTCAGGCGAGTTATCCTGGGAGAAAAAGTGGGTTCACTGATCAAGGAGGAGTGCTGATGGTCAAAGAGCTTTTCATAGAAACCGAGAAGAGGATGAAAAAGGCAATTCAGGCCAGCCAGCACGAGTTAGCTATGATTCGCACGGCGAAGGCCACGACGTCATTGCTGGACGGCATTAAAGTGGATTATTATGGTACATCCGTACCCATCAATCAGGTAGCGGCGGTTAGCGTTCCAGAGCCGCGGATGCTTGTCGTGCAGCCCTGGGAGAAGAACATGATTGGGGAGATCGAAAAGGCTCTGCTGAAGTCGGATTTGGGCTTGACCCCGAACAGCGATGGTACCGTCATTCGGCTGCCCATTCCGGCCCTTACCCAGGAGCGAAGGGGGGAATTGGTGAAGGTGGTCCATCGGCTGGCGGAGGAGGGCCGGGTGGCCATCCGCAATATCCGCAGGGATGCCAATGACAAGCTGCGCGATGCCGAAAAGACCGGTGATCTTCCCCAGGATGACAGCAAGAGAGCCCAGGAGCATATTCAGGAGCTTACCGACAAACATACCAAGCTGATCGACGAGATCGTAGAAGCGAAAGAGAAGGAGACCATGGAGGTCTAGACTCCCGGGCGGTGGAGTGGACCATCCTGAAGACAAATCCCCCTATTTCCCTCTCACAAGGACCGTATTTTCTGCAGATCAGGTTTTGCCCGGCAAGAGCTCGCTCGAACGTTCCCGCTGTTGCCAGCCGAGTTCTGGCCCCCCCTGAAGAACTATAGCCTTTCCATACCCATCGGCTCGATGGTTTCCCCCCTCAGCAGGCGTCATCTACATCCCTTGAGGTGCTATGGTGACTGACAACTTATCCCAGCTTAAAGATAAGATTTTAGAGACCGGAAATCTGCCCAGGCATATCGCCATCATCATGGATGGAAATGGAAGATGGGCGCGACAGAGAAGACTCCCTCGGATTGCCGGCCATCGAGAGGGCATTAACTCGGTGCGGGAGGTGGTTCGTGTCACGGGTGAGCTGGGAGTCGATGTGCTGACCCTGTACGTTTTTTCTGCCGAGAACTGGAGAAGACCAAAGCGGGAGATCGGAGCGTTGATGCGGTTGCTGCGGGAAACTACCAGGAGGGAGATCGAAGACCTGATGCGGAACAAGGTAAGGCTGGCGGTCATTGGAAGATTGCAGGACGTGGCTCCCGCGGCCCGTCAGGTTTTGACGGATGCTGTGCAGGCGACTGCGCAAAACACGGGACTTCTGCTGAACCTGGCCATCAACTATGGCGGACGGGCCGAGTTGATAGACGCCGTTCGGGGGCTTGTCCGGGACGTCCGGGAAGGCGATTTATCCCCAGAGGCCATAGACGAGAAGGTCTTTGAGAAATACCTGTACACCGGGCAACTGCCCGACCCCGATCTGCTGATACGCACCAGCGGCGAGATGAGAATCAGCAACTTCCTGCTGTGGCAGATAGCCTACACGGAGATCTATGTGACTGATGTGCTCTGGCCTGACTTCCGCCGAGAGCACCTCTATCAGGCCATTCTGGATTACCAAAATCGGGAACGCCGATTTGGAGGCGTCTGAATTTGGATTCCAACCGAGACGCGGGTAAGACAAAAGGCTCAGCGCTTCTCTCCAGGATTTTGGTGGGGGCGGTGGGTATACCATTTCTAGTATTTATGGTGCTGAAGGGTGAGCTCTTTCTTCTCGTTCTGGTAGATCTCATCATCGTCTTGGGCCTCTGGGAGTTCTACCGCATGCTTGAGGTCAAGGGGATCTGTCCCTTTAGGTCGTTGGGAATTGGAGGCGGGCTTTTATTATCCTGGCAACTCTATTTTAAAACTGGCGTTGGGAATGAAGTTATCATCACCTTTATTCTTCTGGTTATCATGGTCGCGGAGCTGGCCAGGAGGAGGCAGCGGAATTCGATTCTGCACATCGCGGTCACTATCCTGGGGATTTTTTATGTGGGCTGGCTTAGCAGTCACTTCATTCTCTTGCGGGAGCTCCCCCGACTGGTGGGGGTTGATTATTCCGCCGGGGGATGGTATCTGCTGGCCATATTTATCATTACCTGGATCTGCGACACTGGAGCATACGGGGTGGGCCGGGCCTTTGGAAGACACCCGCTGTTGCTCCGGGTGAGCCCCAAGAAGACGGTGGAGGGCGCCATTGGGGGATTGGTCTCAGCGCTGCTGGCCGGCTTGCTGCTGGGAGGCGTTTTCCTGAAAGATTTTCTGCCCCTGCGGCATTTCGTCATCATAGCCATCATCGTCGGCACCATCGGCCAGATCGGGGACCTGGTGGAGTCTCTGCTGAAACGAGATGTGCAGATAAAGGACACCTCACGCCTTCTGCCTGGGCACGGGGGGGTTTTAGACCGCTTCGACAGTCTTCTGTTCATCGTCCCGGTCACCTACTGGTACTTGAAAATACTGGTTTTTTAAGATGATTGAGAATAAGCTTGGTCCTCCCTTGTAGTGTAATTTTACTCCTGCTGAAATCCTTTTCCGCATTGATAACACCGTGGACAGTGTTTCCATGAGAAGTATACCGGCGTATTATCGGGAGACGCGATGACAGCCCGGCAAAAAGATCCTCAGGTAAAGATTCGCGACTACGATCCCAGGAGAGACAGATCTGCCGTTCACCGCATCTGGCTGGAGACCGGCTGGCTGGAGAAGGGCAAGGAAAGGGCTGTGGACCTTCTCGTGGGGTGCGGTCGCGCCCTGGTTGCCGAGATCGGCGGCAAGGCGGAGTGTTTGGTCACCTCTGCGCCGGGGATCATTCGTTACCTTGAGGAGGATCTCCCGTTTTCCGGCCTCACCTGCGTCACCACCAGCCGGATCGCCCGCAAGCAGGGTTTGGCCAAGCAGCTAACGGCCCTGACGGTGGCCGCGGTCGCCGCTGAGGGAGCGCTGGTCTGCGGCCTGGGGATGTTCGAGCAGGGGTACTACGACCAGTTTGGCTTCGGCACCGGGGGCTACGAACATATTATCACCTTCGATCCCTCGTCCCTGTGCAGCGGAGAAAAAGCCCGGGTACCCCGTCGTATCACCAGCGCCGACTGGTCCATGGTGCACGCTTCCCGGCTGGACCGCGCTCGTGGCCACGGTTCCTGTAATTTCAACCCACCCGAGATCACCAGGTCGGAGATGCTATACACAAAAAAAGGCTTCGGCCTGGGCTATTGCGACGGCCCAGGGGGCAAGCTCAGCCACCACTTCTGGTGCTGGGTCAAGGAAGTAGAGCAGGGTCCCTACCAGGTGATGTGGATGACATTCCAGACCCGGGAGCAGTTCCTGGAGCTGATGGACCTGATCAGGGGTCTGGGGGATCAAGTGCGTTTGGTGAAGATGCGCGAGCCCCAGGGGATTCAGCTTCAAGATCTGATCAGGGAGCCGTTTAAGCAACGGCAGGTGAGCGAGAAATCCAAATTCGAGAGCAGTATGCGCGCCTTAGCTTACTGGCAGATGCGCATATGCGATCTGCCGGGTTGTCTGGAGCGAACGCACCTGAGAGGGGATGAGCTGCGCTTTAACCTGGCGCTCACCGATCCAATCGAGCAATTTCTGAACGATAGCGCTCCGTGGCGTGGCCTCAGTGGAGATTACGTGATTAATCTGGGATCTTCCTCAGGGGTGGAGAAGGGAAAGGATGAAACTTTGCCGACCTTGCAGGCCTCGGTGGGAACCTTTACCAGGCTGTGGCTGGGTGTTCGCCCGGCCACCGGATTGGCCATGACCGGTGAGCTCTCCGGTGCGCAGGATCTTCTGCAGCGGCTTGATAGTGTGTTTTGCCTGCCGGAACCCAAGCCTGACTGGGATTTTTAGCGTACACATAATCGAGCATCACAATTTCAGATATTGCTTTAGGTAATTAGCATAACTTTCTTGATTTCTTTAGATAACACATGTTGGTTAAGGGGAGCATAGTAATTTTGAAATAGAGATTCTTGATAATTCCTGTTTTTTCAGATCCGCCAGATGATTCATCGTCAGGCGTTTTTTTTTGCTCACTGACCGAGCAATCTGCGAAATCATGAAGGGCGTTTGTGTCCGGTTTGAGATCGATCAATTAGCTTGTGATGATGAATTTGCATCGCATAGACAACTGGCTCAAAGGGTTTTGTCGGCAGGATTCCCGGTGGCGGAAAGTCCGTTCCAGGTGGCCTATTATTTGCTCTATTTCGTTTTTGATAGATATAACATGGTTGCAGGTGTCGTCCGACTTTTTCAATGATCTCTACTGTCTGGCCAGAAGGAGGCACCACTGATTTCCTGGACATGTCTACAACACGCCAGATTCATTAGATTTGCGTTTTTTTAAAAAAGGAGAATCCAATGAGAGCACCGTATTCAGTGCCGGGCACGTTCGTTTTGCTGCTTTTCCTTTTGGTTCCTCAATCCGGCCACTCTCTTCTGATCAGTGGGATGGGTACTTGGGGGAGCTTCGAAGGGTCGATAACATATAACTGCGAACAAGCCAGCGGGGAGGGGACCCTCATAGTGGAGTTGACAAACACAAGCCCTTCGGCCAATGGCGGCTACCTGACGGGATTCGCCTTGAACAATCCAGGAGGGCGTATTGCCAGCGCAACTTTTTCCGATGCAGATTTTGAGCTGCTGGGAGCCCCGTCTTTCGCCGATGGCGTGAGTGCCGCGCCGCTGGGACACTTCGATATTGGTGCTGCCCGGGGAGGGAGCTGGCTGGGTGGTGGGAATCCTGCCCCCGGAATTGCCGTTGGCCAGACCAAAACGTTCATCTTCGCATTTAGCGGAACAAGCCTCTGCGAACTAGATGATCTCAGTTTTGTGAACGAGCTATCGGAAGGGGGTAGCGAGTTTTTCGCCGCCCGCTTCCGCGGATTTGAGAATGGGCAGAGCGACAAGGTCCCCGCCGATGAGATGATCGTGCCCGTCACCCTCTCATCTTTCACGGCCATCGCTCACCAGGGTTACATCGATGTCAACTGGACCAGTCAGTCCGAGGTCAATGTCCTGGCCTATCACCTGTATCGCGGTGAGCATGAGTA
>DAOVRJ010000244.1 GCA_030628225.1 Candidatus Zixiibacteriota bacterium
CCCTCCCCCCGGGGCTCTGAATGCCCACCAGGTTGTGCTCGTTGTCCCTTTGAGCCCGCCGGGTGAAAGCCGGCCACCCTCCACCGGGCACGTGTTTGACCAGCTCCACGCACCCCGACACCGGAACCCGATTGATATGTACATCCCACAAGGAGAGAACCAGACCAACGCGCACCGCCTTGGATTGGAGATACATCTCCTCCCGGATCCCTCTCTCCACCTCCGTGACCCGACCATCGGCCGCCGAGACCACCAATTCCTTTCCCTCGGGGCACTGTCTCTGCGGATCACGGTAGAAATAGGCCACTACAATTGTCAGCAGCCCGCAAACCCAGCCAAGGTACCGCAGGAACTCCCAGGAAAACCCTCGGGCAAGCAGCAGGAAAAGGATGGTGGCGACGAAACACCCCAGTGTCCAGGATATCCCCTCTCTGGCCATGACGAACTTCTCCTGAAAGCGTGCGCATCCAGACTCCAAAAGCGCGGGATCTCCGGGATCATCCCCGCTTGCCAGGCTCCACCAGAGTGAAAGTCACCGTCTGCGTCTGCCCGCCTCTCCAAACAGTCAGCCGGATGCGATCGCCCACATGTGTCCCGTAAAACTCGGCCACCAAATCCGCCTCGTCTGCTATCTCCTTGCTGTTGATGGCGGTGATAACGTCCCCCCCCCGACGTCCGGCCAACAAAGCAGGACTCGCCGGATCCAGTTGAGAGACGATGACCCCGTCTGTAGACGGATAGCCCAAGCTCTGGGCGATAAGGGGGCTCAGCGATTGGATGTGAATGCCGGTCCAAAAAGGCCTCACCTCTCCGTACTGGACGATTTCATCCAGCATCCGTTTGGCCGTGTTGATGGGAATAGCAAAGCCGACCCCCAGGGATCCGCCGCTTTCGGTAAAGATAAAGGTGTTGATGCCGATGACCTCCCCGACGCTGTTTACCAGTGGCCCGCCGCTGTTACCCGGATTAATGGCGGCATCGGTCTGAATCATATTCCGATAGATACGTCCCCTGCGGGGGTCGAAATCCCGCCCAATGGCGCTGATCACCCCCACGGTAACACTGGGGCGCGAGTCTTTCAGGACGTACCCATAAGGGTTACCAATGGCGATGGCCCACTCACCGATGATCAGGTCGTCGGAATCCCCCAGGGGAGCTGTGGGCAGGTCGTGGCCATCGATCTTCAACAGGGCTAGATCCAGGGCAGGATCCGAACCTATGAGATGTCCCTCGAATTGACGGCCATCAGCCAGATTTACGACTATCTGGGTTGCATTCTCGACGACATGCTCGCTGGTCAGAATATAACCGTCGCTGTTGATCAAGAATCCTGAGCCCATGCTCTTGATCCTCTGTCTGTACTCACGGCGCAGCTCCGGGAAAAAATACTCAAACATAGGATCGCTGAACATAGATCCAAAAGGGCTTCTGCTGACGATGCGCACCTGGGTCACGCTGATGCTTACCACCGCCGGGCTTATGATCTCGGCGGACCGGACGATGGCATTCCTCCTGGAGCTGGAAATCTCGCGGGCTGTGTCCGATGTCGAAGATCCAGCGGAGACTCCAGCCAGAACAGGCTCTCTCGCTGAGCAGGACCCCGATGGCATAGACCTGGGGAACCGTCTCAGGAGAATCAAGCTAGCCAGCAATCCCAGCAGGACAACCAGCGAAATTCCCCAGAACCGTTTCCAAAAAGAAGCGGAATGTTGTCTGTCAAATTCAACCCGGCTCATGGTTTTCCCCTATCAAGAAGAGGAGGAAGGTTCCCTGGCTTTCTCCCAGTCGGCCTGGAACTTCTCAATGCCAATATCGGTTAACGGGTGGTGCACCAGTTTTTCGATGACGGCAAAGGGGATGGTGGCGATATCGGCCCCGATCAAAGCGGCATCGGCCACGTGAAGGGGATGTCGGATACTGGCCACGATGACCTGGGTCTCGAAACCGTAGTTCTCGAACACGGCCAGAATCTCCTCAACCAGATCCATGCCCACGTGACCGACATCGTCCAATCGGCCGATGAACGGGCTCACAAAAGTGGCTCCGGCTTTGGCAGCCAACAAAGCCTGGCTGGAGGAGAAAACCAGAGTGACGTTAGTCCGTATTCCCTTGTCACTCAGGCGCTTGACGGTCAGAATTCCCTCCTTGATCATAGGAACCTTGATGACTATATTCTGATGAATTTTGGCCAGGTCCTCGGCCTCGGCCACCATCTTATCGGCCTCCAGGCTCAACACCTCACCGCTCACCGGTCCATCGACCATCTGGCAGATCTGCAGAAGGATTTCTTTGTAATCCTTGCCGGTCCTCTCTATCTCCTTTCCCAGCAAAGTGGGGTTGGTGGTCACACCATCCAGGATGCCCAATCCCGCGGCCTGGCGTATTTCCTCTAAATTGGCTGTGTCAATAAAAAATTTCATCTTTGATCTCCTTTCCCGAGCTTGGTTGTTCGTGGATACGTAACTTCCAGAAGACATAGCCCCTGGGGAGGCGCCACTATAATGGGCCGTTGATCTGCTCCCCTTTCCAGAAATTTCGAGAACCTCTCCGGGGAAAGACGACCCCGGCCAAGGTCAACCAACCGTCCCACGATAACCCTGACCATGGCGCGGAGAAATCGATCAGCCACGATGTGTAGATGGATCTCGTCCCTCACCTTCTTCAAAGATACATCCTGTACGGTACAAACACAATGGGGTCTTTCATCCGGCCCCAGGCAGAAACCAGCAAAATCGTGGGTGCCCATCAGCACCTGTACGGTCTTCCGCATCTGCACCAGATCCAGGTTTGCCAGGAGGCTCCAGACGAAATTACGGTGCAGGGCCGTCGGTCGCGTCGATAACCGGTAGCGATAATGCCTGCTGGTGGCATCATAGCGGGCGTGAAACTTCTCCGAAACCTCCTCGGCCTGGCGAACCACCACATCTGGAGACAGCAGCGAATTCAACCTCCGCTGTATCTCGCGCAGCGATAACCCGCTGGCGGTTGTAAAATTGGCCACCTGACCCTGAGCATGGACGCCGGCATCAGTGCGCCCGGCGCCAATGATCTTCACCGGCTCCTGAAGAAGAACTCCCAGCTTTTCCTCTAAAAACCCCTGAACGGTTCTTCCCTCTGGCTGCACCTGCCAACCGCAGAAATCTGTCCCCTCGTATTCCAGGGTTAGTTTTATGTTTCTCATGAAAATCGATATCCGGCCCTGGATCTCAATGAGCGGGTGCTGTTCAGCCCCCCGAAGGACTGGGCAACCACCTGCTCGCCAGAATGCACCCACACCCAAAGATCACCAACAGGGCCAGGGAATGATAGTCAGCCGCAGAGAATTTCAACTCTCGGTAATGCGTCCGGGGGCTATCTGTTCGATAATTTCTGGCCTCCATGGCCACGGCCAGCTCATCTGCCCGGCGAAAGGCGGACAGAAACAGAGGCACCAGCAAGGGAACCAGGCTTCTGGCTCGGCGGATTAAATTCCCACTGAAGTCGGCTCCTCTGGCTAATTGAGCTTTCTGGATGTTGTCGGCCTCCTCGATGAAGGTGGGAATGAACCGCAGGGCAATGACCAGCATCATGGCCAGGGCGTGGGATGATAAGCCGAACC
>DAOVRJ010000039.1 GCA_030628225.1 Candidatus Zixiibacteriota bacterium
CAGTCGGTGCTGGCCACCATCTATGAGGTCCAGTTCACCACCGATCCAGGGGCCGACAGCACCTATCCCTCTCCCATGGACAGCATACTGGTGACGGTCACCGGCGTGGTCACAGAGGACCACTCCCACTCCAGCAGCCATTTTCATATCCAGGACGACACGGACCCCCAGGGCACCGGAGGAGCCTGGAACGGCATCTACGTTTACGACGGCGGAGACTATAGCCCGGCCATGGGGGACAAGGTCCAGATAACCGGGGAAATCCAGGAGTACTATGGCAAAACGGAGATCGGCAACCTGGCCGCATACACCCTGATCAGCTCCGGCAATAACCTGCCCGGCCCGGTGGAGCTCCAGACCGGGGACATCCAGTTCGATTCCAATGTGAGCGAGCCATACGAGGGTGTCTACATCATCCTCCGGGACGTCACCGTCTCCGATCCGGCACCGGATGGCTTTGGCAACTGGCACGTCAGCAACGGATCCGGCACGGCGCAGGTGGACGCCAGCGGCGACTACAGCTACGAGCCGCAGCTAAACGACCACATCGAGTATATACAGGGCGTCATCGACTACAGCTACGATCAATACGAGATCGAGATCGGCAACGACGATGACATCGGCCCGGTGACCACCGACGTTGAGCAAACGCTTGGTGAGATACCGGTGGACTATGCCCTCTCCCAGAACTATCCCAATCCCTTTAATCCCATCACCCGGTTCACGTACACCGTGCCCCAGCAAAGCCCGGTGAAGATCGAGATCTTCAACATCATGGGCCAGAGGGTGCGGGTTCTGGTGGACGAGAAGGTGGCGGCCGGCAGTCATGTGGTCACCTGGAATGGCCAAAGCGACGCCCGGATGGAAACGGCCAGCGGAATCTACTTCTGCCGGTTTCAAGCAGGCGACTTCTGCCAGATCCGTAAGCTGGTGCTCTTGAAGTAGGAATTGATGCGCTATTTGAAATTTGCTGCAGGCCATTTGATCCCGGAAGCTCTGGGGCTGCTTCTGCTCATCGCTCTGTTTATCCCCGGCCCGGCCAGAGGAGAACTCTCCTATGTGAGCAGCACTCTCTGGTCCGATGTGCGGGCGGTGACCGTTCGAGAAGATACGCTCTTCTGCATCTTCTCCAACGGACTGGTCCTTCTGGAGCTCATCCCCGGAGAGTACCCGGCGCTTATCGGTCAGCTGTACCTGGAAGGAAACGGGCACGATCTGTGCCTGGAGGGTGAGTACATCTACGTGGCCGATGGCCAGGGCGGGCTTCAGATCGCCCGGCTGGGCGAGTCCAGGGGTCCCGTATGGGTGGGACAATATGATGTTCCGGGAATGGTATACGGCGTTGCCGTCCGGGAGAGCCTGGCCTATTTGGCCGCCGGGGAGAGTGGCTTGATCATCGTGGACGTCCGGGATCCATCTCATCCCCAGCTGGTGAGCTCATACGCCACAACAGAGCCCGCCCAGATGGTTCTGGTGCGGGACTCTCTGGCCTTTGTGGCCACGGGATATGGCGGGGTGGAAATCGTGAAGGTGACTGACCCCCACCTGCCAATCCCGCTGGGCAGCTACAGTTTTCCGGGAAGGGTTTTCGTCCAGGACCTCGACCTCCATGATTCTCTCCTATACATGGCCGCCAGCACCTACGGTCTGCGAATCCTGGAGGTCTCAAACCCTGCGGCACCATGGGAGAGAGGCAGCTACGACAGCCCGGGAGACGCCGAGGGGATCGCGGTCAGGGGAACGCTAGCCTATTTGGCCAACGGCTTCGGGGGCTTTGAGATCATCGATGTGGCCAATCCGGAGGAGCCGGAGTTTCTCGGCTCATACGATACTCCGGATTGGGCCTACGACATCTGGGTTGGAGATTCCTCGGCTTACTTGGCCGACGGGTTCGGAGGACTAAAGATCTTCCATGTGGCCGACTCGACTCACCCTCAGTTGGCGAACGTTTACCGGACCACGGATCAAGTCCACGGCGTCCAGGTACGAGGGGCTTATGCCTATGTGGCCAGCGGTGACAAAGGACTTCAGGTCGTGGACGTGAGCGAGCCAACCATCCCAACCCTGGTGGGAGAGCTCGACACAGAGGGTTTCGCCATGTCCTTATGGGTGGAGAACCATTACGTCTATTTGGTTAGTGAGACGGGAGGGTTGCAGATCTTCGACGTCCAAGATCCAACCGAACCGGATCTAGTGGGGTCACACCACACACCTCACTACAGCTGGGGGGTAGTGGTGAGGGACACCCTGGCCTATGTGGCCGACGGTAACAGCGGTCTGCAGATCATCAATGTGGCCGATCCCGGCAACCCCCAGTATGTGGGTTCCTACAACACTCCGGGCTTCGCCGCCAACATAGCTCTGGATAGCTCTTACGCCTACGTGGCCGACAAGGATGGCGGACTCCATATCCTCGGGGTTGGTGACCCCTTTTCTCCCGGGTTCGTGAGCTCGTACCAGGATTTGGTGTCAGCCTGGGACGTGGAAATCAGCTGGCCCTATGCATACGTGGCCAACCAACGGGCCGGCCTGTTGATCCTGAACATCTCCGATCCCGCCGATCCCCAGTTTGTGGCCTCACTTGACACGCCGGGATTGGCTAAAAACGTCTTTCTGGAAGACCATTATGCCTTCGTGGCCGATGGGGACTCCGGGGTGGTCGTCGTGGACGTTCAGAACCCTGCTCAGCCAATAGCCGCCAGCGCATATTATACACCTTCGCACGCCTTCGCTCTGAATGTTTCCGATGGGATGATGTATGTGGCCGATAGGGCCTCATTATTGATTCTGAGCTTTCAGCCCACGGTCGTGGAGGACCAAGGTCCGAAGACTCCGTTTCCCCAGGACTTCTATCTTTATCAGAATTGTCCCAATCCCTTCAACGACGTGACCAGCATCCTGTTTAGCGTCGACGGGCATGAGCAGGAAAGAGAGCTTCCCGTTTCCCTGAAAATCTACAACATTCGGGGACAATTGGTCAGAACCCTGCTGGAAACAAGAGTGGGGCCGGGAGTACATCAGGCCAGCTGGGATGGGAAAGATGCCCTGGGGCGGACGGCGGAAAGCGGAATTTACCTCTGCGTCCTTCAAGCTGGCTCGCGGCAAAACTGCAAAAAGGTAGTTTTATTGCGTTAGATGTAACCTGCCCTTCAACCTCCCTATGGGAGAGCACGAGATGTGCCGAAAGATAAAAATCGCCGTTACCATCGCAGCGGGCTGGGCTCTTTTGGTCGGTTTGCTTATGGCCTGTTCCAAAGATATGCCCTCCCAACCTCACGGAAACCTGAGGCCCCAGACCCATCTCTCCATCATCCTGTCCGAGGAAATGGAGACGCCGGACACCACCGTGAGCAGACAGGTGCTTCACTGGTGGGGCGACGATCCCGATGGCCAGGTGATGGGCTTTTACTGGGCCTGGGACGACACCAGCTGCGACACATGCTGGACCTGGACCGTGGCCAATAGCGACACCTTTCAGCTGAAAATTCTCAGCCAGTTCGACTCGTTCACATTTTACGTCAAAGCGGTGGATAACACCGCCGTCTTCAACGCGTTTCCCTCAGACAGCACCCCGCCCGTTGATATCGCCGGAGCCGTCGATCTCACGCCGGCCGTCATGACCTTCCCCATCGCCAACTCGGCACCGGAAATCAGGTTTCCCGCCGAGCTGATCCTGAACTACGCCAGGAACGACTATGTCTCCTTTCACATCGCCTCCTTCAACTGGGAGGGAAGCGATCCCGACGGAGATGACACCATCGTCAAATATATGTATGCCCTGGATGACACCTCTACCTGGCAGGAAATCGTCGGATCGCCACCACCCCCCTACATCACCCTGGAGAACATCCCCGCTGGCCAGCATCGCTTTTTCGTGAAAGCACAAGATGTGGCCGGAGCCACCAGCCCGACCATCGCCTACCCCGACTCGCAGGGCACCTGGACGGTGCAGGAGAAAAAAGGAGATGTTCTGTATATCGACAACAACAAGTGGGCCGAATGGTTCAACGACGCCCGCAACTTTTACACCGGGGAGCTGGATCGCCTGTTCGGGCCTGATGGATATTCGATGTGGATCTTAGAAGAGAGCTACCAAATCCCCTTCTCCAAGCTGGACATCACCAGGACTCTGCAGCTGTTCGACAAGGTCATCTGGAACGCCGACCGGGACTCCTATCTGAAGAAGGCTTCCAGCAGCCTCTCCAGCTATATCCTGGATGGCCATGTGGTCATCATCACCACCGATCTGGGAGAGGGCGACTGGGATAACCCCCCCTTCACCTTCGCCCACATCGACAGCATCACAAATGAGGTGGACGAGATCGATATTGGGGATGAGCTAGAACCTCTGCTGACCGGATATCCCCGGCTTAAAGCTCACCGCTATATCTCCCACACCACCGAGGTGGGTTTCGGCTTTGTCCCCGACGAGGAGGCCGAGCCTCTGTACATCCTGCTTCACGAGCCCAATCCGGTGGTGGGATTGCGATATCCCGCCGGCGGCCCAGCTTCCCTGATCTTCCTGGATTTTCAGCTCCACTGGGCGAACGCGCTGGGGACGGCCGGTGATCTATTGGAATACATCCTCACCGTGGAGTTCGAGTAATGATAACATCCATAACGCTTGGGGAGCGCGAATGAACAGCTCCCTCACATCCGCTGATCCGAGCGCCATACGCCGATCTCTGCTGCTATTAGGTCTATGCCTGCTGACTTTTTGGGTTTCGGTTCGCCCCGCAGGGGCCAAGGAGACGGGCAGCGTGTCGGGCACGGTGATCGATGCCCAGACGAAAGAGCCGCTTCCCGGGGTAAACATCGTGGTCAAAGGAACCTATCTGGGCGCGGCCACCGATATGGGCGGCCGTTATTTTATCCCTCAGATACCTGCCGGAGACTTCGTCTTCCAGGTCTCCATGATCGGCTACACCATCCAGCAAAAAACGGGCATCAAGGTCCTGGCCGGCCAGACCAACATCGTCGACTTCACCCTGGAACCGACCACCCTGGCCCTGGGACAGGAGATCACCGTCATCGGCGAAAAACCCCTCATGGAATTGGACATCACCTCCTCCTCCCGGAACATCTCCGCGGCTGAAATCCAGGCAGCCATGGTGGAGGACGTAAGCGAGGTGGTCGGTCAGCAGCTTGGTGTTGTGGATGAGGAGGGCGCCCTGCATATCCGCGGAGGGCGTTCCCACGAAAGCCTGTTCATGGTCGACGGGGTGGCCATCCGCGATCCCCTCTCGGGCAACGCCTATGGCCTCCACATCAGTGCCGACGCCGTGGCTGAGATCGAGGTGATCACCGGGGGGTTCAACGCCGAATACGGCCAGGCCATGTCCGGGGTGGTGCAGATCAAGACCCGGGAGGGCGGCTCTCACTATCACGGCAGCGCCACCATGAAGAGCGATCACATCCTGGGTCTGGACTACTACAATACCGATATCCTGGAATTAAACCTGCGCGGGCCGGAGCCCATCCTGTCCTGGCTCTTGCCCGGTGATGTGAGCTTCATGTTGAACGGATACAGCTACTTCTCCGACAGCTACTTACCCCATGCCAACCGTCTTTATTCCTCACAGTATGGCGGAACCCGTTTTTGCCCCCGGGAGGAAAACGACTGGTCCGGCCTGGCCAAGCTAACCTGGAAGATCAAGCCCACCCATAAGCTGTCCGCCTCCTACAACCGTTCTCTGAAGATCAACCAGGGGTATTTCTCGGAGTACGGGGGATTCCCTTACCGCTACAGCAAACACCTGGATAACTTCAACACCTACACTCAGGAGGCCATCGGGCTCAGCGTGAACTGGTCCCACACCACCAGCCCCACCACCTTCTACGAGTTGATCCTCAGCCGCTTCTTCAGCCACCTCCATTACGATGTGGCCGGAAAACACTGGTCTGAATATATCATGACCGACGATCAGGAACCGGTGGTAACAGATACAAGCGGTCAGGTGCAAGTGGGTGATGGTTTTTACGATTGGGGAGATTCCCCTTACTGGCACGACCACTACGTGGAGACTTACACCATCAAGGGAGATCTGACCAGCCAGATCTCTCAGCGACACCAGATCAAGGCCGGCCTGGAGTTGAGCACTACCCAGATGCAGTTAGTGGACATCTACAAACCCTGGCTGGGCCAGACAAGTCTGGGCCTCAACCACGACCTCTACCACGTTTATCCCAACAGCGGGTCCTTTTACATCCAGGACAAAATCGTCTACGAGGGCATGATCGTTAACCTGGGCCTGAGATACGATTACTGGTTCCCGGGTGAGTTCGTGGAACAGGCCATCAATGACCCGGAGACGGTGACCATCAGCGATGCCGCCCGGCAGAAATTCTATGATGAGACCTTCGAGATCTTCGGTCACCGGGGAAAGGGGCACCTGAGCCCCCGCCTGGGCATTTCCCACCCCATCTCCGACAACGACATGCTCTTTCTCTCCTACGGCCATTTTTCCCAGCTGCCCAAATATCAATACATCTACGCCAAACTCAAGTCTCGCTCCATGAGCACCTATCAGCTCTTCGGCAACCCCAACCTTAACTCCACGGTCACCGTGGCCTACGAGATGGGCATCAAGCACAAGTTCAGCGAAAAGCAGATGATCAGCCTGACCGCCTTTTACAAAGATATTTTCGATTATCCTACCTCCTTGCAGGTTGAGGCGAATAATCCTCGCCTGGGAGATATCTATTACCTGATGTACTTCAACATGGACTTCGCCCGCTCCCGGGGGGTGGAGATCGAGCTGAAGAGGCGACAGAGCCATTACCTCTCCGGAACGGCCAATTTCTCTTACTCAATGGCCACCGGTAAAAGCTCCACCCCGGACGACGCCCTGCTGGTGGCCGCCGGGAGACTTCGGGAGAAGACCTTGAAGGAGGACTTCCTGAATTGGGATAAACCCATCCTCTTCTCCCTCAACATCACCTTTCGCATCGGGGAACACGAACACCCCCGCCTCTTCGGGCTCAAGCTGCCCGACAATTGGTCCGTCAACCTGCGCTATTCGGGACAGTCGGGAAAGCGATACCGTCCCGTGGAACGCAAACATGACGCCAACAACCAGCCCTATGACGATTACGGCGAGCGAAACGCCAACGTGGGCCAGCACTGGGCGTGGCTGGACTTGAAGATCGAGAAGGACCTCCACTGGAGATCCCTGTGGACCACATTCTTCCTGGAAGGAAAGAACGTGCTGGACAACAAAAACGCGCGCTACATCAACCCCCTCACCGGCAGGGCCTGGGAGCAGGGAGATCCCATCCCCATCAGCTGGGCCAACGATCCCAATGATCTGCCACCCTGGAACCCGGCGCGCTACAAAGAGCCCAGAAGCTGGCGAGCTGGCATGTCCGTCAGCTGGTAGGAGCCGTCGATGAAGAAGATCACCGCCATCACCATCATGCTGTCTATCCTGTGGTGGGTTGATACTGCCCTCTGTTGGCAGCCCTTCGCCAATATGGGCGGCCAGCGAGCCGGTACCTCTTCGGCCCAGTTCCTGAAGATCGGCGTGGGGGCCAGAGCCGCCGCCCTGGGCGATGCATTCGTGGCCATTGCCGACGATGCCTCGGCCCTCTATTGGAATCCAGCCGGCCTGGGTTTTCTGCAGGGAACACATGTGCACTTTACTCATATCCAGTGGCCGGCGGAGATCGAATACGAGTTCATTGGTCTGACCAAGAAGGTGGCCCGGATCGGAATTATAGGACTCAGCTTCGCCTCCCTGCATATGGACGATATGGAGGTGACCACCGAGTTCCGGCCCCATGGCACTGGTGAGTACTTTTCTTATGGCGACTTCCTGGGGGCGGTGACATATGCCCGCCAATTGACGGACCGGTTTTCCTTCGGCATCAACCTCAAATACATCCAGGAAAATCTGGCCGAACTGACCTCTCAGGGCTGGGTGGTAGATATGGGTACTTACTACCGAACCGGCTTCCGCAGCCTGCGCATCGCCGCTAACCTGGCCAACTTTGGTCCCAATATCCGGCCGGATGGCTCATATCTGGGAATCAATGAATATGGCCAGCCGGCCACCAGGCGCTATGAGGGCTTCGCACCTCCCACCGTATTTCGCCTGGGAACGGCCATGGAGATCCTGGAAAGTGATGGGCAGAGGCTGACCCTCTGCCTGGCCATGAACCACCCCGTGGACAACGCCGAGAACGCCTCTTTGGGCTTAGAGTACCAGTTTTTGAAGGCCATATCCGCCCGCCTGGGATATAAGTTCAACTACGACGAGGAGAGGGTCACCGTGGGAGCTGGATGGCAGCTGCCCCTGTGGTCATCACAGATGAAAATCGATTATGCTTACACCGATTTCGGACTGCTGGATTGCGCCCACCGGATATCCTTCGACTTCTGGTTCTGATGAGGAGATGTGACCGGATGAAAATTACCCTGGGATTATCCTCCCTGGGACTGGCTATTTTGTTGGCCATGGCCGGATGCGGAAAGAAGATGGGCCTCCCCAGCGAATCACCGCTGAGCAAATGGGGCGCCGGGGACACCACCTACGTGCGCATCAATCCCCCCTGGGACCGCAACCATCCGTACAGACATAATTTTCAAGATCCCCGAGACGTCATCGTGGGGCGGGATGGCCACATCTGGGTGGCCGACAGCCTGTTCATCTGGAAGCTGGATCGAGCCGGCCAGATCTTGAACAGGTACCTGGTCCCTGGGCTGCAAGATATAAAGGCCATCGCTCAGAGCCCCACCGGCCAGATCTATGCCGTCCGGGGCGACTCCATCGTCTACCTTCTAGACGGCACCTTCTTTCTGACCCACCGCAAGGCACGCTATACGGGCGTGGCCGTTGACGATGAAAACTGGATCTACTTAGCTGATTCCGGCCGGCAGATGTTGTTGAAATTCTCCGCCGATGATCCCTCTCAATCAGACACGCTGGCCACCTATGGTACCGGAGGCGGAACCGTGGATCTGCCCAGGGGGATCACCACCGACATCTCCCTGAATGTCTATTTCGTTCAGGAGGGCGGGAGCTTTCACGTCCAGAAGATGAGGCCTTCGGCCACCGGGTACCTGCCCGATGTCTACTTTGGCCTGCAGGGAGACTCCCTGAAGCAGTTCATGGCCCCGCAAGATGTGGCCGTGGACGCCGACGGCTACATCTACGTGGCCGACACGGGGAACCACCGCATTCAGAAGTTCAGCCCCTATGGAGGTCTGAAGATCGCCTTCGGGGACAGCGGCTCCGCCGGAGAGCAATTCATCTTTCCAGAGGGCATCGCCGTGGACGAGAATCTGATCCTGTACATCGCCGACACCGGCAATGACCGCGTGGAGCGCTACCAGCTTTCCACTGAAATTGACATCCCCGAAGAGCCCTGATAACCTTCCGTAATCATTGCGCTTCCAAACACATTCTAATGGAGTACTTTAAGTATGGCGTCAGCTTTATGTCTATTTGAGGACACTGATTATCGAAAACTTCTGCCTCTGGTGTACACCCGTCCGGTCTACGACCTGCGCTGTGGAACCTGTACCCTGGGGGAAAAGATCATCCGCCAATATTCCGGGGCCACCGTTATTGCGCACTGTCGTGGGGAGCTGGTTAGTGCAATTAAAAATGTCTATCACGGACTTTTGGTAAATGAGCTGCCCCATGATTCTTGCCTGTTGATCAACGGCCGACTGCTGGCGGATAAAAACCTCCCGGAAAAGATTCCCCTGCAGGGTGAGGACTGCCTGTTCATCTCTGGAGAAACCTTAGTGGCAGCCCGGGTGAGCGGAAAAAATTTAGAGCGACTACGGCAGAAGTTAGGATCCGGCCCCATCACCATCGACCTCTTCTCCGTCGACCGAACCCAGGAGGTGGAGGTTCAGCTCATCAGCTACCCTTGGAATCTTGTCAACCACAATAGCTCTCAGATCGAGGCGGACTGGGAGGTTTTCGGCTTAGGGGGACGGATCAAGGGTCATGTCTACGACGGTGCCACTTTACTGAACCGGGAGAAAATCTTTCTGGCCCAGGGAACCAAGCTCAAGCCGGGAGCAGTATTGGATGCTGAAGGGGGACCTATAATTATTGAGCCGGGAGCCACCATCTTTCCCAATGCCACCATCGAGGGCCCGGCCTTCATCGGAGCCAGGACCCTGATCAAGACGGGGGCCAAGATCCATGAGGGAACCAGCATCGGCGAGGTGTGCAAGGTGGGCGGAGAGGTGGAGGAAAGCATCATCCACAGTTACAGCAACAAACAGCACGAAGGTTTTTTGGGTCACTCCTACTTAGGAATGTGGGTCAACCTTGGCGCCGGCACCAACAACAGCGACCTGAAGAACAATTATAGCAACGTGAAGGCTTACGTGGACGGTGAGATGGTGGACAGCGGCTCCATGTTCGTCGGCTTGACCATGAGTGACCACTCCAAGTCAGGCATCAACACCATGTTCAACACGGGCACCGTGGTAGGGGTCAGCTGTAACGTCTACGGCGGCGGGTTTCCCCCCAAGCTCGTTCCCTCCTTCACCTGGGGCGGAGCCGAGGGACTGGTGGAGTATCGGCTGGACAAGGCCCTGGAGATGGCCCGGGCGGTGATGGGCCGGTGCAAGCTGGAGCTGACTCCGGCCCACGAAGAACTGATCAGGGCGATCTTTCGGGAGACGGCCCCGGAGCGGGCCAAGTTGAAGTGAGTTGTGGAGAGAACGAATACCGCGGCTTAACAAAATTTGTGTACATTGAGCTTTCTTGAAGATGGGTAAATGCATCGCTGAGATAACAAACCCGATAAAAACATGAAACTATCACCATAGATGAAAAAGGCTTTTAATCTCGAAGGTAGCGGAGTCGAAACCAGATCTCAGGAGAAATTTCATCTTCGTCTACGGGGGGCGCTAGGTGCCCTGAAGAGAAGGTTATTCAGCGGTCAGAGAGTTTAGTCTCGACAAGATCTCGAATTTTTCCTTGACTCACCTGATCAGATATACGATGTTGAAATTGGGTTCCAAAGAGAGCTCGTTGTGATACACACACTCTCTGAGAATTCTATTCATTTTGGCATATGGTGATACGAACAATGAAGATGAGACGAATATTAGAATCTATCACAATATCAGGGCTGATGGTTCTTTCTCTAAGCTGTGGCTTGGAGAATCCTGAGGGGCCGAATTATTTTTTAGACCCCCCGGCACCAGTTCCTCGGGATCTTCGTCCTTCCTGGTCGCCTGATGGGAAGACCATCGCCTACTATCACTACGAACCATTCGACCCAGACTATCCTTCCGGCGTCTATTTCATAGATGTCGATGGGACCAACAAGCGCCAGTTCCTACCAAAGCCAGCCTATGGCGCCGATTGGTCACCAGATGGCCAGAAGCTCGTCCTTCAATACAGCATGGACATCTACACCATAAATATCGATGGCACAGAGCTGACTCGACTCACCTTCGACGGCCGAAGCTATGACCCCACCTGGTCACCAGATGGCACCAAGATCGCCTATAGTAATGGAGAAGGAACTACATTATGGGTGATGAACACTGACGGTTCTGCCAAGAGGACCTTTCTCCAACGGAATGAACATGGGTTCCCCACGGCATGGGCACCGGATTGGTCTCCGGATAGCAAAAAGCTCGTTTGTACTATGAGGAACGACTCCCATGACCCCGGGGAGATATATACCGTCTATCTTGACGGAACTCATCTTAATCGTCTAACTCGCAATGATTATTTTGACCGATCCCCCGCTTGGTCACCAAACAGAAGAAAGATCGCGTATACCTGGTCGAAGGGAAGTGGTAATTATGGAATAAATATAATGGACCTAGTCAGGAAAAAGGCGCGTTTACTCACCAAGGGAGGCAGCTCCTGTTGGTCTCCGGATGGAACGAAGATCGTCTATTGTAAGCCCAGCGAAGAAGGCACCCGATTGTGGATCGTCAATGCTGATGGGACTGGAGATCATCAACTCACCTTTGAGTGATAAACCTGAAGGAGGAAGATAAAATGCGGTCCCGATTTGTTACCTCTGTGATAATACTTACTTTGCTTGTTTTTGTATGTATTGATGTTTGGGCTCAGGAAGAATACGCCCCTGGCGAGATAGTAACCATGTTTGATACTCCTGTTTTGGAATTACCTCCAGGTTCCGAGTTGGCAAACATAGAGCAAGTGACGATTCACACAGCTTCTTTAAGGGACTTCGTCGATCTCTTCAGCGTAGAGACGGCAGAGAAAGTATTCAAGGGCTCTATTCCCAACGACACTCTTAAGGTATCCCGTACGGGAGATTTGGTTAGAGTAGCTGACCTTTCCAGGGTCTATAAATTCAAGCTTCCGGTCACAGTCGATATTCCCTTTGCTTGCTCGAAACTACAAGAGCTGCCAGAGGTCATCTATGCCGAGCCCAATTATTTGCGTCATGCCTGTATTGTTCCCAATGACTCCCTTTTCGAGGATCAGTGGGGGCTTTATCAAGCCAATGATGTAGATATTGATGCCCCCGAGGCTTGGGAGCTTTCTACTGGCAGCGAGTCCCACCTTCTGGCCATCCTTGATACCGGCATAGACTATAATCATGACGATCTTGGACACGCCTTTGGATCATACCCTAACTCCAAAATCGTTGGGGGATATGACTTTGTCAACAATGATAACAATCCTATGGATGATAATCTGGATCCTCCCTATCACTCTCATGGCACTTCGGTGGCTGGGGTGGCTGCTGCTCTGACTAACAATTACAACGAACCTCCTGGTTTCCATGGAGGAGTGGCCGGTGTATCCGGGGGATGGCGAGGAGTTGCCTCGCCAAGTATAGGCTCACCCCTTTTGGCAGTCAAGGTACTTTGTGATACAGGAACGGGAACTATAACCGACGTTTCCGATGGGATACTCTGGGCAGTGGACAACGGAGCTTGGGTGATAAACATGAGCCTGGGTTGGTATGGATTTTCCTTCACTGAGTGCTTTGCCGTGACCGAAGCTTGGTGGCGAGGAACCATAATAGTGGCCTCTATGGGTAACCATGGAAGGGGAGATTTCCATGCTCCTTCGGGCTATAGTCACGCCTGTATCTCTGTGGGTGCTGTTGATAAGGATGGTAACAGGATTACCGACCCTCCCTATGAGTGGGAATCAAATTATGGTCCTTGGATAGATGTTATGGCTCCAGGCATCAACTGCTCGACCACAGCTCGCTTGAGTATGGGATCCTATCAATCCTTCAGCGGCACTTCTTGTTCTGCTCCCTTTGTGTCCGGCCTCTGTGGTCTCCTTCTCCAACACATGTCTGCTCCTACACCGGAGAAGTTAGAGGCCTTTGTGCGGGCATCTGGAAAGGACTATCCCTCTGGCTATTGGGATGAGTATAAGGGCTATGGTCTGATCAACGCCCGCCAGGGGTTGGATCTCTACCTAGATCCCCATGCATAGGGATACAATCGAACCGCCTCCGGTGGTTCGAGCCAGGACGATGATTTTACGTATTATTTTGGCACTGGGATTTGGTACAAGCGTTGGAAGGTCACCAAGTC
>DAOVRJ010000085.1 GCA_030628225.1 Candidatus Zixiibacteriota bacterium
AATTCAAAACCTGTTGATGTTCCCAGTGGTGGTGGACGGGGATCGCTCGAGTCCCTGAATCCTCGAATCCTTGAATCCTATTTTTCCAGAATCCTCGACCCCTTCGGTTGCAGCCTAAAGGTCAGAGGGTGTTGTGTCTCTGCGGCTATAGACCTCAACTGAGTGCTGCTGGCAAGTCGTACCGCAGAGGGGGTAGCGAAGGACCGCGAGGCTGGCGTGCCGGTTGACGTGAAGGAAAACGGCATCGGCGGTCCCACCGCCGATAGCCAGCCGGTGGCGCGCAGCGCCATGCGGGCCGGAGCGAGGGGGAAACTTCCCCCTTTAAAAGATTCATTTCAAATTTCAAAGTGCAAATTTTAAATTGAAAAGTGAAGTAAAAAATCAATCAATGTGACGCATTTACAAATATATCTTAAGCCAGGCAATAGCTTCTGAAAGCATCTCAAAAGTAGGGGTATGACCGATGCCTTTATATTCGATGAGTTTGATCAGCTCCTTGTGGGTGAAACTTCGTTTTGCTCTCTCGTAGAACTCTTTAACATCCCCTATGGGCATGATCTCATCCAATTCGCCGTTGAGGATCAGCAGGGGAAAATCTTTCACTTTGTCCAGATGGCTCGATGGCTGTCGATTTTCTATCTGCGAGATCTTCTGCTCATCGAAGTGCCTGGCAAAGCCCGGATCCCGAGCAAGGTCCCTTCTGATTGATTTTCCCCATTGGGGTGTGGCGATGATGGGGACGGCAACCTTTACATTTGGGGATCTTACTCGATAAATATAATCATAGACGATCATCCCGCCCATGGAGAAGCCTATCAATCCGACACTTTTGTTATCTACAGACTGGTGGTCGGCAAAAGCCGCTATGATAGTGTCGATAGTTTTGCTCGATTTGAAAATTATGGTATGCAGATGCCCTTTTTTTTCCAGATTTGAATAGTTTTTAAACTGTGCTGTTTCAAGTTCGCCGTGCTCATATGCATCAAAAAGAATCGTATGGTATCCCTCTTTGGCAACATAATAAGCATACGGCAATACATTTTCTTTGCGAGCCGTAAAGCCGTGACTCATGATCACCATGGGCTGCTTTTCGCCAGAGCCCGCCCGATACAATTCCAGGACGGGAATCTCAGAGATTTTTCTGCTGGTCAGGGTTAATTTCATGTGTTTGGTCTGGCCATCCGCTTGGTGAAATGATAAAACAGTGCAGTTGTGCCACTCGACAACAGAGAGGTCTCTAGCCCTTCTCCGTATTTTTCGCCCGGTAATCCAAATACCCCTGCAGAATCAAGGCGGCGGCCACACCATCCAGGTGCTTCTTCGCCCGGCGCATCTTCACGCCGGTCTCCCGGAACATGCGCTGCGCGGCCACGGTGCTCAGTCGCTCGTCCCACACCACCACGGGCACAGACAGCCGGGAATTGAGGATTTCCACCATGCGTCTGGCCTCGGCGGCCGCGGGCCCCTCGCTGCCGTCCATGTTCCGAGGCAGGCCGATCACCACCTCCGCCACCTGATACTCCGCCACCAGGTTTTCCACCTCCGCGGCCCACCCGTGGCCGCGAGTTTTTTCCACGACCTTCAGGCTCTGGGCCACGATCGCCAGGGGGTCGCTGACAGCCACCCCGATCCTTTTCGCTCCGGGGTCAAGAGCCAGAATTCTGCTCATTCACTCCTCCGAAATATTCGGCGATGGCCCGCCGGTGGGTGGCGAAGGCGATGTCCCCGGGCAGATCGCCGGGGCCGAACAACCCGGCCTCGCTGGCATCGTCGCCGGCCTGAAGCTCTCCGCCCACCATCTCCGTCAGATAGATGATCAGCACCACCTGTGTCCGGGGATCGTCTCGGGCGATGTTCGCTCCGAAGAGCTCTTTTACCCGGATGTCCAGTCCCGTCTCCTCTTTGACCTCTCTGACGGCGCACTCGGCAGGCGTCTCGTTCAGCTCCATGAAGCCGGAGGGCAGACACCAGTGGCCCCGCAAGGGCTCCTCGGCCCGCCGGACCAGCACGATCTTTTCGCCGCTGGGGATGATGGCGGCCACGGCCGGGACCGGGTTTTGGTAAAAGATGAAGCCGCAGCCGGAACAGACCAGGCGTTTCCTGCCGTTCATCTTTTTGAGCGCCAGAGAGGCGCCGCATTTCGGACAGAAGCGGAAACCGGCCTCCCTCTTTCGACCACCAGGCAGCGCGTCTTCGGGCGGCGGCGGCAAAGTCTCCCGGTGCTCAGCCTTCTGGCGGTGGCGATCGTAGATCTTGCCGCTGGACTTGATTCGGGTGACCGGATTGATCTTCCAGGTTCTGCGCGTTTTGGGGACCGGGATTTTGATCTTCTTCTTGTCCATTTATCTTCTCCTGGGCCTCAGGAATGGGGCACAAGCTGCAGAGCGACCATGGTGCTGTCGTCCTGCTGCTGTACCATGGTTCCGGCGAAGGCATTCACCTGCTCAAAGAGCTCATCCAGAAGCTTCTGGGGCGTTAAACTGCGCCTGTTCAGGAGAAACCGGATCAGCCGCTGTTCGCCGAACTCCTCCTCGGCCTCGTTCTGTGCCTCGGTGATGCCGTCGGTGTAGAAGAACAGGCTGTCTCCCGGCCCCGTGGGCACGGTTTGCTCCTCGTAGGGAGCGTCGTCCATAAAGCCCAGGATGAGTCCGCCTGTGGTCAGCTTCTGGATCTGCCCGTCTGCGCGGAGCAAAATAGGGGAATTGTGTCCCGCGTTGCTGTATGTGAAATCTCCGCTATTTAGATCCAGCTCCCCGTAAAAGAAGGTCACGAACTTATCTATGTCGGTGAACCGGGCGATGTGGGCATTGACCCGGGACACAGTTTCCTTTACCGAAAGGTGGTTTTGGACCTGAGCGTTGAAAGTGGCCTGCAGCACAGCCATCAGCAATGCGGCGGGCATTCCCTTGCCGCAGACGTCCCCGATGGCGATTCCCAGTACATCGTCCTTGACGGTAACAAAGTCGTGGTAGTCGCCGCCAACTTGGCGGCTGGGTTTGCTCAGGGCCGAGACCAGGAAACCGGCGCCGGTGGGGCAGACCTTGGGAAGAAGGGATTCCTGGATCTCCCGTGCCCGGGCCAGCTCCTCCTCAATACGCCGCTTTTCCACGGCCTCCTGGTATAATTGGGAGTTCACCAGGGCTATGGCTAGCTGGTTGGCCAGCACCGAGAGCATGGCTATGTCCTCGAAATTATAGCGTCTGGCTCCCATCTTGTTGCCCAGACAGAGAAGGCCCAGAAGCTCTTGGCGCTGCGCGATGGGGATCAGCAGGTGGGCTTCCAGTTGATCCAGTTTTTCCCGGTCCTCGCTGTCCAGAAGTTTTTTGATCTCAGCCAGGGCGACAGGTCCCCGGGCATTGGCCATCAACTTTATGGCCGAGCCGTTTCTGTCGAGCCAAACCTCTCCCGGGGCGTTCTGCGCAGAAGCGCAGGTGGAGAAGTGGCTCCCCTTGCTTTCGGGCAGCAGCAGCGCCGCTCTGTCGGTGAGCGAGGCGGCTCGCAGAGTTGTGGTTATCTTCTCCTGAAGCTGTCTGACCTCGAAGATGGAGATGATGTCCCGGGTCAGGCGCTGGAGGATGTTTCGATAATCCGAGCGGTCTCGTCGAAAAATGCCTTCCGAGAGCTCCTCGATCCGGGAAAGCAGCGGCTGAAAAAAGATCACGGCGATGACCACAAAAGCGATGTCCAAATAGGGGATCTGCATCCCCAAAGTCCTGGCCACCAGGCGGTCCATCTGCCGGATGACGATGAGGTATGTTCCAAGCAGCACGCCGGTGGTTGCCGAATAGACGATGCTCTGGCGGACGATGGCGCGCAGGCCCAGAAACTGGTGGCGCACCATTGCCCAGGCGATGGAGCCTGCCCCAGTCAACAGGGCGATGATCACCAGGGTGGAGCGGAGCTGGATGGGCATGCGCAGGGATGTGAGGATGGGCAGTAAAATGGCCACGGTGTAAAGCCCCACGCTGAAGCGCACCCCCCAGAGAACCAGGCGCGCCTGCCTTTTCTGGAGAGGATCCCGCAGCGCTCGATAGCCCCGGCTCATGAGCAGGATGGCGGTGATGACATACAAGAGGTTGATGGAGGAGAAAAACTTCGTGTGAGCGTGATAAATTCCGGCTATGAACAGAGTAACGGTTTTTAGAAGCAGGGTGATCGCGTCCGCAAAAGGGCCCAGGTTGTCGCCAAGACGACGTGGATCCAGTGAAGAGACGATTTTAGCGGGATTGGAAAAGAACAAGACGACCAGCATGTGGAAAAGGTGGGGCAAATAGATCCAGATCCATATCCGGGGAAAACGGCGGATCAGCTTGTGTTCCCGGGGGAAGATCAGGGAGAAAAGAACAAGCTGGGGAAAGAAGAACTCCCAGAGATAGAAAAAGTTGTAGTAGAAACCGGTTTGCAGCACATGGCTGGTTGGGTTCAGGTAATAAACAAGGGTGCCGAAGGCGCCCAGGATCGGCCCCAGTCCCCCAAAGAACATCATGGTGCTGGTCACCCGGTTAATCCGCTCTCTCGGGTTTTCCCGGAGAATGACCAGTCCCAAAAGGAAAAGGGCTACGCCTCCGGCCAAATAGATGGCCGCTATGAGAAGGTTTCCTCTCATCTGAACCTGGCTCTTTGCTTCCTACAAGGGCCTATTTCCCCCGGCTGGATCCGGCATCCGCCAGCCGCTTGATAAATTCTACCTCCGTGCCCCCTCCCGGGGCCGGGCGGAAGTTAACCTCGTCCATGAGGGAATGCAGGATGAAAATGCCCCTTCCGTTGCATTTCATCAGGTTCTCCGGGTCCAGGGGACAGCATACATCGGTGCCGAAAAAGCACTTTCCCTCATCGCGAACGCGAATGCGCATCTGCTCTGTTTCCATATCGACGAGGATGTGCACCTGTTTCTTTTTGTCTTTTTTATTGCCGTGAAGGATCGCGTTATTCACCGCCTCACTCAGGGATATGGCTATATTGCTGGTGGCATCTTTGTCAAAGCCCATTTTTTTGGCCAGGGCCTCGATAAAAGCGACCGCTTTTTTAAGATGCTTCTGCGAGCTGGGTATGGACAGCTCTTCGTGCTGAAGTTTTCCCGTGGACATCTTTTCCCCCTACAGGAGCATCTTCAGGACAACGATGGTCACGTCGTCGCCCAGCTTTGATCTGCCCACGAAATTGAGCACACTGGCGAATATTTCCGCTTTGTCGTTGATGACGAACTCATGAACGAAACCGAGAAATCCAAGTCCCAACAGCGGAAGGCCCTCGCTCACCTTTTTTGAGGCCATTTCCCCTTCTCCTGTTTGTTAAGTAATTCTAGCTCTGTTTTTCTCCCTTTCGCAACGCTCCGGAAACCGGCAGAGCAACTCCCAGGATGAAAGCCATCCGGAATGCAGTTTCCCAATCAACCACACCAGCACCGTGCCGGATCGAGCTCCACAGAAATGTCACCACGACTGTGACCACGAAGGTGACGCCAAAGGTGGTGATGAACCTGACGAAGAGCTCTTTGCGGCTCATTTTTTCTCCGTGTTAGGGTTTGAAAAATCTCACCGTGTAGTTCCAGAAGTTCTCTCATCTAGCGTGTCTTGTGCGGAGCAATCAGCGCTCTTTGCATTCATATAGGAAGACTCGTGCTCAGGTTTCAAACAGCTGGCCAGCGTGCGCAGAAATTGGCATCTAAGTACCTAAGCAGTCTGATATAAGATTTTTTAGCTTCTGCTGCAGGACGGAATATGAATAATATCGCCGGGCCAATTTGTAATTGTGATCAACCATTTCCTGGCGCAGCTTGGGGTTACCCATCACCTCTCTTGTCTGACGAATGGCCTCCTCGGTTACATATCCTTCCAGTTCGATGACCCTAAAGCCCTTTGGTTTGATATCGATAGTGTAGATCGAGTAGGTGTTTACCACGATTGGTTTGCGGAAGTAGATGGTTTCCAAGAACGCGTTGCCGAAACCCTCGAAATCGGAGGGGTAAGTTACCAAATCGGTATGTGGATAGATGTCCGCAAGGGTATATATCTTTTCTCCACGATCGGTTGTGCCGCGATATTCCCCGATGATGTCAGATACAAACAGAGTATTCACATTCATGATTGCGGAGTAGTCCCGAACTCTTTTCTCATACTCATGACCTTCATCACCCGAGGCGTGTGAGATGACCAGCTTTGCCTTCATCCCCAAACGGCTGACCAGCTCCACGGCATGTTCAATCCCCTTGCGCTTTATCACCCTGGTCGGCTGGAGCACAAAAAGCTCATCCCTCTCGATACCAAGAGCCTCTCGCACATCATCAGAATACTCATCAGCAGATGAAGGGGGATTGTCAAAATCCATAACGTTTGGGATTATGTTCGCTGAAATCCCCGTTCGGAGACTGAGCTGATTATCGGCCGAGGAGTTGATGACCACGTGGTGAAGAGATGGCAGGTGCGGTGGAAAGGCCATGTTCAGGTATTCCCAAACGGCATTTGTCAAGAAGCGTTGACGTTCCCAGAAGAAATCGTGATGATGAGCGATGGCCGGCATCCCGGTTTCGGAAAGGACCTCGGTCATGGCCAGGCCGAGAGGGAGATTGAGCGGGATGCACAAGGCGTTCTCTGACACTAAAATATCAAGATCAAATTTCTTGATAAAAGCGTAGATCTGTTCCTTGAGCCGGTCTTTGATCTGCTGAATTTTCCGCGTCACGGATGGCTTTCGGGTCCGAACACCAAAACATTCTTTGTTGATATCCTCAATTGCCGGATGCCTGAAATGAGCTTCCTCGACGAGAAATGACCTGTCCGGCGGTCGGTCCAGTTCGCCGGCCATGTAAAAGCAGGTGAAGCCTTCTTTTTCAAAGACATCAGCCCATTTTGCCGTCTCCAAGGAGACACCATCGGTTCCGGCCAGGCGAGTGGTGATAAATCCGACGTGATTTGTTCTCCGGCCACTCATCGTTTCCCTCACAGTATACGAGGCCGGTGAACCATAGCTGACCTCGTCCTTTTCCGCCACGAATTATTTCCCCTTTCGCTGCCGGCGAAGGGAACGCAGAAGGTGTTTTCGCTGAGCAGGTTTCTTCAAGGGATACACCTCTCTGCTGACATGTCTGATGTCCTCTGTTGTGTAGAACGCCTGTGGATTATATCTTTTAATGATCTCCACGACCCTTTTCAGATTTCTGCGTCTGACAATGGTGAAGATGACGCGGACCTTCCCGCTAATGCCGCGAGCGGCCACATGGGTGACCCCAAAATCGGCGCCCTTCAGATATTCTATCAGTTTGGTAGCATCCTTGTTGGTCACGACCCGGACCAGCAGAAGCCCCAGGCCCAGTTTTTCCTCGATGAGGATTCCCACATAGGTTCCCGTGGCGAAACCAGCGCCATAGGCGATGTAGCAGATGACATTGGTCAAATTCTGCATAATCTGGCCGATGGCCAGAAGCCAGATCAGCACCTCGAAGAACCCGATCAGCGAGGCCAGGAATTTGGTGCCTCTGGAGATGAACAGGATGCGCACCGTGCCCATGCTCACATCCAAGATGCGGGCGATGAAAATGAGCAGCGGCAGGATAAGCCACATGTAGAGACCCGAGCTGGCAAAGGGAAGAGCGTCCATCATGATTGTCCCCTCTGATACACTACCTTGTACTGATGCATGAATAATGATCTTGAAAAGGTCGAGTGTATAGTAGAGTAATTGTTCTTCTCAGCGAACGAATCGAGTTCTTTAATTGAAACGGCGCCGTAACGATGTTTAAAGGATCGGTCTGTTCACATACCATTTTTCAAGTTTACCCGGCTCCATTCTCCTCGTCCGACGTCATTTTATGATGGTCTCGTCCGGCACATTTCCACTTTTGAAGTGCTTGTCCAGCCAGCCGGAGATGACGTCATCCCGGCAGTCAAAGTATTTCACATAGGGCTTGATGTCCAGAAGAGGCGTTCCGTCCAGAATATCGACCTCTGTAAAGAACAGCTTGTTTTTTTTGATGTCCTTAATTTTCACAACGGAGAAACCGATGTGATTGGGCCGGTTGGGACTCCGTATGGCGAATATTCCATGTATGTTCTGTTCGAGAAAGGGCCTTCCCTGGATTTTCTCTTCCGTTGATTTATGGAAATAGTAGATGATGATGGCATGGCTAAATTCGTTAAGATCTTTCAGGCCCCCGGCGTATTCGTCCCTTAACTCGATCCAGGCTTGCGCCTCACGCCTGAAAATTCCCTGGATGGGGATGTCCTTGCTCTTTTTATAAGGCGAGTGAATGACCCCGATGGGGTGCATGATGATCTGATCCATACCTTTCCCCTATCTTCTATATATCCCGGAAATGATTCTGAAGTTGCATCGAAACCCGGAAATCCTAATACCTCCCGCGCCGGAGGGCAGGGTTCCTGCTATATGCTGATGGACTTGACCGCGTCGATCTTCTCGGACAGGCCATCCGAACATCCCCACCCACACCACCATCCACAGGCGGATCGGCATGCTCAGACCCCCTCTTCCAGCTCGAGAGACGGTTCATCTTCCGCACCAGGGTGATCTCCCGCTCAACGACACCGGCCGCGATGATCTCCTCGTCCGACAGGCCGCAATCTGTGCCGTCCAGGACGATATCGATCTTGGTATAGCTGATTCCCAGGGCCGATTCGTCGTTGATCCCTTTGATCATATCCGGAGAGGGGGGCTGCTCCTGTATTTCGGGGGGGACCCCCAAATAGGCCGCTAGTTGTCGAATCTGGGTTTTGTAGAGACCCATGAGCGGCGACAGGGGAAGATCATCGATGCCGCCCCTGACAAACCAGCCGACGAGATATTCTGACCGGTTAGCAGCGCCCAGCAGCAGCCAGTTGCGGTCTTTCGCCTGTCTTTCCAGTATCTGGCGACGGCAGATGTGCCGGGCATTGAACGCGGCATCGATATGCCGGACGCTGGAATTGTAGATCCGTCTCTTGAATTTACGGCTGTCAAACATATCGCGACGCAGGGTTGACACAAAGGGGGATTCGCCGCACAGCCATCGATACGATCCGTTCAGCAGATATCGATTCACAAAATGGGACAAAGCGATTATGCGCATGATCAGAGGCGCGTAGATATGGTTCTCGCGCATTGCCGGCTCGATGTTGCGGACCCCCAACTCCAGTCCCAGCCAGTCGGCTACTAGTCGAGCCTTGCTTTCTGATTCTTTTTCGCTGTCTCGTTCACAGAGATAGGAGACATTAACCGATTCTTTGCCCAAAGCACGCACCGCCAGGGCCGTGAGCAGGGCAGAGTCTAGCCCTCCGCTGAGCCCAATTAA
>DAOVRJ010000054.1 GCA_030628225.1 Candidatus Zixiibacteriota bacterium
CATCACCACCTACTCGGTGTATCCCAGAGATTTTAATTGCTCCCTGGTAGCCTCATCGATATCCCTTTGCTGAGATGCCACCGCCTCGCCCTGGGCCTGGGCCAGCTTTTCCTCCAGACGCGGCCGCAGCAGATCCAGCACATCCTGATGCTGCTGAGCCAGGTTCCTTTTCTCCAGAGGATCTTCCAGCAGATGGAACAGGGATGTTGAGGGAAGCCCGCGGGGATTGTTCTGGTTGGCCTCGATGAGTTTCCACGTCCGGGTGCGCAGAGAGTGGATCACATTGCCCTCGTGATCCTCCTCGGAGAAGACATCCTGCACACCGGCCCAGGAACGGCCCGTCCATCCCAGGAAGCTCTCTCCCTGCATGGAGGGATGGGGCGGGATGCCCGCCATGGTCAGGATGGAGGGCGCGACGTCCAGACAGCGTACCATCCGGTTATCCGTGGTGCCGGCCGCCTTCTGATGGGGAAGCTTGACGATGAGCGGCACGTGGATCTGCTCCTCGTAAAGTGTAGTGCCGTGCCACCAGCCACCGTGTTCGTAAAACTCCTGGCCGTGATCCGAGGTAAGAATGATCAGCGCATCATCGTACAGGTCGTTGTCCTTCAGCCATTGACACAGTTCTCCCACTGCCTGATCGACAAAGCGCACCTCCCCGTCATAGGTCTCGCTGTACTCTCCGGCCAGGCTCGGATGGGGCCGGGGATTGCTCACCCGGGCGTAGCCAACTCCGTTGTAAGGATGGACGAAGTAGGGATCATGAGTCTCCATGTAGTGAATGAACAAGAAGAAACGGCCGTTTTGTAGTTTCTCCAGCCAGGAGAGGGCGTTCTTGTTGACCACCTGGGCGTCCTGGTAGTAGTGGTACACGTGCTTGGCCTTGGAGAAGAAGCGCTCCCGGACCAGTCTTAGCTGGTTGTATAAGGTGAGCTGAAAGCCGGATTCCGGTGAGAAGAAGAAATAGCGCGGTTTCAAGAAGATATACTCGTCGAAACCCTGTCCGAAATTGAAGATGGGAGCGATGTTGATGTTGTTGGCGAATCCCAGGGCGAAATATCCCTCTGCCGTCATCTGCTCCGCCACCGATACCACCGCGTCGGGAAGCATGTCCGGTTTGTAGATGGCTCGATGGGAGGATGGATACAGAGAGGTCAACAGGGTGGCCGTGGACGGACGGGTCCAGGAGGACTGGACGAAGTAATCCTGGAAGAGGATGGCATCGGTTGCCAGGGCGTCGATGTGGGGACTGGTCTGCGTCTCATAGCCGTAACAGTGAAGACGGTCGGCCCGCAGGGCATCCACCATGATCAGGATCACGTTGGGCTTTTCTTTCAGGGCAATGGGAACGCCTTCCGAGAGGGGTGCTCGCGGCGGGCGGGAGGCCAGCCAGATCCCGCCGGCCACCAGGCCGGCCACCAGCACCATGATCACGAAAGCCACCAGGGAGCCGGCCACGGTCGTCAGCCGGCGCCAGGAGGTTTTTTCCAGCAGATGACGCAGCAGCAGCCGGGCCAGGATAAAGACGACCACGAAAGCAAAGAGCAAGAGAATCTGATAGGGAAGCCGAAAGGGCTGTTCCAGGAGGATATCGCGGACAATCCGAAAGCGGGCCATGACGAAAGCGAAGAGGGCGAAGATGATGGACCAGTAGGTGGCATAGCTTCGCGCCGGGGTTGGCTTGCCCCAGAATAGGGCGCTCAGGATCCCCACTCCCAGGCCCAGCATGCCACCGATGATGGCATAGAGCGGACCGTACAGCAGGGGCGCGTAAAACAGAACCCATCTCTCGGGCAGGTGCGGCCTGGTCAGGATGATGATCACCGCCTCGACGATGCCCAGCAGAGCCCCGGCCAACAGGCCGGAGAGCAAGCCCGTCTTGAAGTGGACGAGAAGTTTCCGGGGCCGGCTCAACTTCACGCCTTCCTCGGGGACTCCGACCGTCAGCGTTTCCGCGTCCTGTTTCTGGAGATGGAGGAACTTCGGTTTGTAGCCGCCTTTTCTGGCCCAGAGGAAAAAGACACCGCTGAGGGTCATGGCCTCTGCGGCCCAAAACCCAAGGGCCGCAGAAAGGATCGCCTGAGAGTGTCCCAGGTGCCTGCCCAGGACCAGGGCCTGAACGATCTCCCGGGCTCCCTCTCCGGCCATGGTGGGGGATATCAACGTGGCGAAGATCTGTATGGAGGAGCCGAAGGTGACCAGCCAGAAGGACGCTCCCACCACTCCCACGGCCAGGGCGGTGAAGAAATACATGACTGCCGTGGTGAAGTGCCCGAAGAAGGCGAAGAGAGCGCAGGTCACCAGCAGTCCTTTCTTATGTTTGTAGGCGGCGGCGGAGTGGTTGACCCGATTCACGTACTCGCGGATCTTTCCCTTGGCCGGCAGAGGCACCAAATTGATAAAATACTGGATGGTACCAGGGTAGAAAAGGGCCAGAAAGAAGGCCAGGATAATGCCCGTGGCAAAGGGCACGGTAATGGCCACGGTGATGCCGGCATAATCCCCCAGCAATTTGTATCCGAAAGGCAGAGCCACCAGAAAAGTCAGGAATATGCCCACGAACCCTAAGACCTTGTCGATGGCCAGGGCGGCCGCGCTTTCTATGCCGCGTTTGCTGAAGCGAGCGGCATCATAAAGCCGGTAGCCATCCAGGCCGATGGTGGAGGGCATGAAAGTTCCCAGGAAGCGGCCGATGAGAAATGTTCCTATAATATGTCCGAAGGGAAAGCGCATTCCCTGGCCTATCAGCAGCAGGTGCCAGCGAAGCATATTCCCGAAGACGCCCGTGAATTTGATGCAGGTGGCCAAGATGGCGAACAGGAGAAACGTGCTCAACACGATCTTGGGCAGGTAATCCCTGATAGCCGAGACGGTGCTGATGTGCACGATGCGCACCTGACCTCGCTGGCCGGAGACCAGCTGGACGTCCCTGGTCTTTTCGATGCCCGAGGTGTCCATGAAGGGAAGGACCTTGCCCACCAGCAGGGTCAATTTGCCTTTCAGGCTGGGAGTCAACCGCACGGTTTTTCCGTTATCAAGCTGAATTTGCGGCCCGATGTCCAGAATTCCTTGCTGACCGTCGGTGGTGAACAACGTCTCTCCGGCCATCACCTTAACCGTTGTCTGGTTGGGCAGGACAACCGCGATCTCGTCCTTAACGGCGAGCTTGTGGGTGAAAAGCAAATAGAACGCCCCGATGGTGATGACCACTTTGATGATGCCGGTGATGATGCTGCGCCGACGAGGTGGGAGATCTCTCCACGACTTCCTCATTCGCGACAGTATGGACATCGATTCTTCGGCCATATTTCTCCCTTTTTTCGAGCACCCCGTTATTATTCGATGTAGCCTAATGACCTGAGCCGTTCCTTGATCTTCTGGCTTTCCTGTTCCGAGTAAGTTTCCTCCTGGTCGCCCTCCTGGTCCAGGTCGGCTTTAACGTATTCCACCGGGTTGCGCTGCAGGAGTTCTTCGCTGAAGATCTCTCTCAGAACTTTGCCGTCCATATCGTCGGGCACGGGTAAGCCCATGGAATATAGGACCGTGGGTGCGATATCGGCGATGTTGGCCCCTTGAATTTGCCTGCCCTGTTGGATCATGCTGCCCCGGGCGATGAAGATCCCGTTGGAGCGGTGGAAACCCACGGGAAGATGTTCTGCGGAGCGGATGATCTTATGATCGCCAAAAAGCTGTCTCCCCAGATAGGCGTAGTCTCTGGCCACGAAGATCAGATCGGGGGCGAACTGGGCCTGTGGGCCGCTGTAAATTTCCTCCTTGAACCAAACCTGATCTACCACCTGGTTTTTTGTCCATGGATCGCGCAGCTGGAGAAGCTTTTCCTTGATCAGCTCCCTGAGCTGCTGGTATTCCTGGCCGGGATCTACCAGGCCGAACCCATCCCTTTTGACGTTGATGAATATCCCCTGGGTGGGTATGCTGACGAAAAAGGCCTTGGTGCGTTCCCAGTCGATGGCGCTCTGCACGTCCGACTTAAAGCTGGACCGAGTGCCCCGGATTTTGTTCCTCACCATCCGTTGGATGTTCTCCGGGAGCAACTTCTTCATCCACGGTGACTCGCCGATGTTCATGGCCGTGCAGAACAGTTTCTTGCTGATGGCCTGGCCGCGCTTTAATCTCAACAGGCCCAGCCGGGCCAGGTAGGTGTTGACGTTGATCCAGGCATGGGTGGAGCCGAAGCCGTGATCGGACATGATGAACAGCTGGGTCTTCTGGTCAAGCTGAGCCACCAGCTGGCCCAGCATCTCATCGAAGGTGGCAAAGCACTCGCGGATCTTCTCCCGGAGTAGAGCGGCTCTTTTTGTGGCGTACAGCTGGGTCTGGGGATCTATGTATTTCCAGAGAAGGTGCTGGATGCGATCGGCGAAGATGAAGACGATCATAAAGAAATCCCACTGATGCTCCACCATCAAGTGAAAAAAGGCATCTCGCCGTTTTTGGAGAGAGTAAAGGATTTCCTGGAGGAAGGCCAGGGCATCCTCCAGGGCGTCCACGTCGTATTTGGGGATATCTATATTGACCACGAAGTCCCCGATGGCTTTCAGAAGCTGTTCCTTGAGCTCTGCTGGACTGGTGTATGTGGATTCGCTGTCTGGGGTGAGCAGCCCGGAGATGCAGAACCCGTTGACCTTTTCCGGGGGATAGGTGATGGGCACGCTGACCAGGCCCACTTTTTTCGAGTGGTCGGCGAGGATATGCCACAGCTTTTTGCTTCGAAGAGATCTGGAGTTGACCAGAGGAGCCCGCGGGTCTCGCAGGAACGACTCCCGAAAATCATAGATGCCGTGTTTGCCGGGATTCTTGCCTGTAACGCATGTAGACCAGGCAGGGGGAGTGGTGGCGGGGATGGTAGAGGTCAGCTCGCCAGATGTTCCCTGCTCCATGATTTTGCCCAGATTCGGCATGAGGCCGTCTTCGATCCAGGGCCGGAGCAGGGAAAAAGTTCCGCCATCCAGTCCCAGAAGGATGACCCTTTTTCCCGAATTTGTCTTGGTATCTGTGGCGCTCATCTCGGCGCGTCCTTTCCGAAAAATCTGTTGAAATACAGGGCTCCCCGATTTCCTGGTCCCTTGGGAAAACCGGCGCTTGATTCGAGAGGACCAAACTGAATATTTTTTCTCGTCCCCTCAGGCCCATTTGGGCATTATCTCTGAGCCGCAGTTACAGGAGAGCCTCTCCTGTCATCTCCTCCGGCTGAGGGATTTCGAAGTGAGCCAGGACGGTGGGAGCCATGTCGATGATGTTCGGCTTATCCTTGGCCAGCTTTTGGTTACAGATGATGATCCCCGGAGTGTCCTGGGTGTCGGAGGCGGCGTGATCTCCGCTCCATTTCCTGGTGTTGTCGGCCATCAGCTCTTTGGGTATGCCTCCCAGGGTGGTTTTCCAGGAGGTGCGATATCCATCCCTGAAGCCCAGACGGATGTCAGGAGCTTCCTGCAGATGTTTTCCATGATAGATGGAGTGGCCCTTGTGGGTTTTTAACATGACCTGTTCGCCTGTTTTCGGGTCGCGGAACTCTTCCAGCCCCCGGGCGATTCTGTCCACCACATCTTCGCACTCTCCATATGGAGAGACGATCCCCTGTCCCTCACGGCCCTCCAGATTGATATAAACCTGGCCCGTTCCCAGAGAGTAAGCCTGGGTTTGCTGCCAGTTCACCTCCTCGAGGAACTCCTTTTTGCTGTAGCTTTTCCCGTTCCTCAGGGTCATGAACCCATTTTGGACCAACCAGGAGTTCACGTGCAACCCCCTGCGGAAGCTATGGAAGCCGTGGTCCGAGAGGATGATGAGCATATCATCCTGGCTAACAGCGGCCATAACCTGACCCACAACATGATCCATCTTCTGGTAGACCCGCAGGAGAGCATCTCCGTACTGGGCGGCCAGCTGGTCATCATAGCGGGGGTGTTTGGAGTCCAGCAGGCGGTAGAACATATGGGCGGCCCGGTCAGTGGCCGTGAAGACTGAGATGAACAGATCGTCGTTCCCCTTTTGGAGTTGGGCCAGGGTCATTTTCTCCCGCCAGTCCATGATGGAGAACATCTCCTCTAAAAAGACCTGCTCGCCGATTTTCTCGGAGTTCAGAGCTGAGGTGTCATGCACCCAGCCCACGGTCTTGAAAAGCCCATGGGTTTTGGCCAGCCGATGGGAGAAATCCGTGGGGGTGGAGATGGGAATATAGGGATCCCTGGGATCATAGCTCAGAGGCGAAAGATACAGGCGCACCTCGGGAGAGGTCTGAATGACGTAAAATCGGCAGATGGCCTTGGCGGTGAAGTGAGCGGTCATCTGAAATTGAACGGTGAACCACGGGCTCCAATGTCCCTCTTGTACTGAGTGTTTTTGATCTTGGAGCTGAATCCGGACCGATTTTGAACGCGAATCTGGGGTGCATCGCAGCGGTGTTTTTAAGCGCGTCCTCCCTTTGCCGGCGATGTCCAGCGGTCCCTCGATAGAGGCTTTTAAGAAAGAGCCCGATGGCTGAAGTTTGAACAGCTTGCCGCCGGCGATGCTCTTGCCATTTTCTTTCCGGGAAAGGTCCGTGGCCAGGTAGAAGAAGGTGCTGTTTGTGCCCCGAAGATCCGGAGTGCCCAGGGCCGCAAGCACGCGACCCTTCTTGATGTGATCCGGGGGAAAGGAATAGGGCAGGTTGAGCACGGCGCTGCGCACTCCTGATTCCCCGGCCAGCACCCAGAAGGATCGGCCGTCCCGGTATGAGGTTCCGCTGGGGGGTTTCACCAACCGGCCCTGGGCATCGAATTCCGGGTCATCTGTCCGGCCAGTGGCCAGATTGGGTAGATAGGTGCGGGGATCTCTCTTGATTAGGTCGAAGATGTTATGTTCTCCGGGATTGGTCCCTGTGGCGAAGGTGGACCAGGCCACCGGGGAGTTGGGTGGGTTGGTGGAGCCAAGATGGGCGTAGTATCCCGCGTCGACCAGGCTCTGCATGTGAGGAAGCTTGTTCTGTGACGCCCAGCTCTCGAATAAACTCGGCTCGACCCCGTCAAACCCAAGGATGATCAGCCTCTGCTTTGCGCTCGGCGAGCTCTTTTGGCCGCAGCCTAGCAGAAAAGGAAATTGTCCCACGCTTATGGCGGCCAGGCTGGCCCTGGCCGTTGTCTTCAGAAAATCCCTGCGTTTTATAGCGCCCTTTTTTCGTTTTGGCACAATAGCCTCTCTTTCTTAAGTTATGTACAAAAGAATACGTATATGCAAAAAAAATGCCTAAAAGATAAAATTATCAAAATCCGGGGATAAAATCAAGCAAATTCTCCCCGGCAACAATTCACTTTGTCCAGCCCTTCTGTTTGCTCAGTAGATATATCCCTGCGCTTTGAGCTGCTCCCTGATCACCGGATCTATCTTTTGCTGGGGATGGGTGACTATCAGATCAGCCACCTCATCTACTCCGTAGGTTTTCAGCAATGCCTCACGGAGCTCTTTCTCCTTCCCGGATGCGACGTCGATTGTTCTTACAGCCCCTGGTTCTTTTACCTGGAGGAGATTTTGTTTCTCCCCCGGGTCGGTCAGAAGGTGATACAGCTCCTGGGCACCATCTCGTTCACAGATCAGCTTGTACCCCCCGTGGCGATATCCGATAAGGTGTACTCCTCTCTGGGGAGAGTTCGTCTCGATGCAGGTCGGGAAGTTGGGGGGGAGGTGTTGTCCGTATTCAATTTTTCCAGGCCCTGGTAGAATCCGGCGCGCCAGGGTTCGGCGATGGCGTAGGTAAAATAGCCCTATGTCCGCAAAGCCTCAACCAGAGTGACGTGGTAGCTGTCCAGATCGAGAGCCATCATCCGCAAACCCAGCTGATAGGGGTATTTGCCGGTGATCATGCTGGGCACGGAGGCGCGTGTGTAGGTGGCCTGGGAGATGGATTGGGAGAAGAGGGCGGCCTCTCGGGCCAGGGCGTCGATGGTGGGGGTGTTGACTCGCTGGTAGCCACTGCATCCCAGATGTCCCCCCGGCAGCGAGTCCATAATGATCCACAGGACGTTGGGGTGGGATGGTGCCGGGTTGGGGTCTCTGAGCAGACAAAAAACGGCCATGGCGATGAGCAGAATCAAAAGCCCGACCCAGATTAATTGGGATCCTCCATGTGATTTTATCTTTTTTACTCGATGGAGGGGTTCAGTAGACATATCCCAATGCCTTGAGCTGCTCCTTGGTTTGCTCATCGATTTCTTTAAGATCTTTTTCGGTCACGGTCAGGTCAGCCAGCTGTTTGATGTTTAACAGATCCAACAACGCCTGCCGCATCTGTTGTTCTTTTTCCCAGGCGGCATCAAGGGCCTTCTCTGGGGTTTGATCGATGGTGGCCGACTCAGGCAACAGGCTGTTTCTTTCTCGCGGGTCCGTCCTCAGATCATATAGTTCGACCCTGTCGTTGGCCAGATCATAGATGAGCTTGTGGCCCTGATGGCGTAGTGCCAACAGATGAAATTTCATGGTCGTGCCCCGGTGGGTCTCGGAGATGCCGGGCAAATTGGGAGGGGCATCGCCCTCGATGAAGGAACGTAGGCTCTGGCCATCGCAATCCTCCGGTGCCTCGAGGCCGCAGTAATCCAGGACGGTGGGCATGATGTCGATGTTCCTCACCTGACCATGTATCTTCTTTTTTTTATTCCTTGAATGAGGTGGTTTTATGATGATGGGGACCCTGACCATTTCATCATACACCGTCATGCCATGGTAGTACTTTTGATGTTCGCCGAAGGCCTCCCCGTGATCGGAGTTGAGCACAATCAAGGTGTTGTCGTACAACCCCATTTTTTTAAGCTTGGCCATCAGCTTCCCTATTTCCGCGTCTACATAGGCGATTTCTGCATCGTAGAGATTGATGAGGTGTTCCTTGTCCAGAGAGGTGAGCCTTATCTTTTTCTGGTTCAGTAAGATGAGGGTGGTGATACTGCCGTTGTAATGTCCAGTGCCGTTCCTCATTTCATCCCTTTTCTTTGTCGCCCTGGCCTCCAGCTCCTCCTGGGGGATCTTCACATATTCGGGCTCGTAGAGTTTGATGAACTCCTCGGGGGGTTCATAGGCAGCGTGTGGATCCCAGTAATAGAGCCAGGCGAAAAACTTTTGGTCTTTGCATTCCTCTAAGACCTGGATGATTTGCTCTGTGCGTTCCAGGGTATTCAGGTTGGAGGGGCCGGCCCTGTTGAAGCCCTGATAGAAACTCTTGGACCAGAGCTTGTTGGTGACGGAGGTGACATATCCGTCTGCGGAGAGAACCTCCGCCAAGGTGGTGTGCATGGAGTCCAATTCTCCACCCAATGTCCGAATCCCCACGGAGTAAGGATACTTGCCACTGACAATGCTGGGCACCGAGATGCGGGTCCAGGTCCCCTGAGCGATGGCCTCCATAAATACCGAGCCGTCTTTGGCCAGGGCATCGATGTTGGGCGTATGGGCCCTTCGGTAGCCGGTACAGCCCAGGTGGTCAAATCGCAGAGAGTCCATGGTGATGAACAGCACGTTGGGCGGACGATCTTCCTCAACAGGCACCCGGAAGACCAGATAAAGAGCCAGCGAGGCCAGCACCAGCAATGCCGGTATTGAAAAATACACCCCTTTTTTTCTCTTCGCGCTCATGAGATTCTCCATGTTTGTCCTTGGTCCCGGCTTTTCCTTGCCGCTGCCGTGGAAGGATACAGGATTTGAGGATTTAGGGCTCCACCCCACCTGGTTTTAGCGGCACCTTTGGTGCCGCCATTGCAAATTGCAAATTGTAAATATCAAATATTAAATTGACTTAGCATAAACTTATGATAAACTATAAACTTATTGATTGATTTTGTACTTCACTTTTCAATTGATTTTACGAATCTCGAGTCTCGAATCTCCGCCTTTCTCATCCAGCAGCCTGGTCCTTGGTCCACCGCTGATGTTCCTTGGCCTGATGCACGAAAGCCTGCAGGCGGGTCATGGCCGTGTTCTCCTCCTGGCCGTCGTAGGCTATGTTCAACCAGGGGATGTTGTTGAAGTCCTCGCGGAATTTCTTGGAAATGGCCGTTACCACCAGGCCGGGCATGCAGGTGAAAGGCATGGCGTTGATGATTCCCGAGGCGCCTCTTTTGATGTAATCGATGGCCTTGCCGATACTCAGAATGGCCTCTCCGCCGAAGGAGGGGTGCATATAGGGAGCGCTGTACTCCACAACCGTCTCCGTGTCCGGATCCTCGGCGTTGAGCAGCATGTGGTGGAGGGGTTTAGCCAG
Organism: Candidatus Zixiibacteriota bacterium; assembly: GCA_030628225.1. Taxonomy (GTDB): domain Bacteria; phylum SM23-81; class SM23-81; order SM23-81; family SM23-81; genus DAOVRJ01. Next base: position 10,241 of record DAOVRJ010000054.1, read on the forward strand.
CATATGCTCCATCCACTTCTGAGCCCCGTTCTTGAGACGAGCCTTAAGAGCATCGACACGCTGGCCCCGGTCGCGGCTGTGAGCCAGGTACATATAGTTCGTGTAGAAGATCCACTCGCTGATGGGCGCCACCCAGGCCTCGCCCCCCAAGCTCTCTATTTTACGAACTAAATTGTTGTTGCAAAACCTGTTAGAGCGTATATAGATCTCCCCGACGATGCCGATGATCGGCTTTCTGACCCGCCGGTCGATGGCGATCTCCGCGAACTTGCGCCGGATAACCCGCATGGTCTTCCAGATGGCCGTTATCCTTCCCTCGATGGCCTGGGAGATCAGGCTCAGACATTCTCCGTAAACCCTGTCTGTCTGGCCGGGGATCAGCTCATACGGGCGAGTCTCCCGGGCCAGCTTCTCCAGAATGTCGGTGGCCACCATGCCCAGCCAGCCGCGGATCTGGAAGTTGATGTTCAGCCCTTTGGTGCTGCTGTAGGAGTCTCTCGAGTCGGGGGAGAGGATCATGACCTGGGGCAAGCCCACCCTGTCTAGAGTGATACGTTGGAGCTGGCAATATTGCCCGAACCGGCATGGTCCATGGGCAGTGGGTATGAAAAAAGCGGCGCGCTCGGGGACGAAATCGGGCGATTGGGTCTTCTTGACAATGTCGCCGGAGGTGGCGATGAAGGGAAAGCATTCTTTTCCCGAGGTGTGTTTCTTGGCCCAGCGGAGCGTCTCCTCGTCGGACTCCGGCAGCACCTCTGCGTCAAAGCCGCACGCTCGCAGGGCAGCCCCGACGGCAAAGGCGTGATCGGCCATCTGCGGAATGTAGATGGTCCGATCCAGTCGTTTGTTATTCGGTTCTGGCATGTAACTCTTGCTCCCCTGAGTGAAGGTCTCCACGTTTGGGTTTCAGGACAGTCTCCGTCTGCCTACGGGGAATGGCGGGCTTGCGCTCCAGACTGTCGAAGAAAGCCTCGCACCGGGTGATCACTCCGGCATCGGCGCTGTGCTCATCTACCTCTAGCTGCAGATACGGTTCTCCGGCCATCCGGTGGTGCAGAAAATGAGAGATGAAGGAATCAGGTCCGCACTTGAAGTTGGTGATGAAAATACCGTGCAGTTGGGGGATGCTCTTGATCATCTCGCCGGCGGCTAAAATGCGCTGTCCGCTTTTCCAGAACATAGAGGCCAGCCCGGGCAGAATCTCATCGGTCTCCAAAGGCAGAAAATCCATGGGGATGGCCAGGACGCCCATGTCGCGGAGCTTCTTGGGC
>DAOVRJ010000174.1 GCA_030628225.1 Candidatus Zixiibacteriota bacterium
GACGGGCTTCTCACCCGTCAGAATATATACCCTGCCCACGGCCTGATCTCTCGTGCCACAGGACAAGATTCCATCGATGAGGTCATCTATGTAAATCAACTGATACAACACCCGTCCGGAGCCAAGCATCAGGAACCTGTGTTTCTTAATAGCTTTGAAAAGCTTCAGAAATCTCAGATCACCAGGACCATAGATGCCACCCGGTCGGAACACCACCATGGGCAGGCGCTCATCAGCCATGTAAGAGAGGGCTATCCGCTCACCCTTCACCTTTGATTCCTGATAGGCATCGCCGGGACAGTATGGAGATTCCTCATTGGCCGGGCCGCCTTTGATCTCACCGTGGACCCCCACGGTACTGCAGTGGACGAAGCGCCGGACGCCGGCCCTCTCCGCCTCCTGGAGGATGTTCCTGGTGCCATCGGCGTTTGTCTGCCACATCTGCTTGGGCGACAGATCACCCCGCCGAAAGACGGCGGCCAGATGGTACACCACATCAACACCCGCCATGGCACGTCTCAGGGATTTCGCATCCCGGAGATCTCCCTGGACAATCTCTACACCCCAGCGGAGAAGCTGGTCTGCCCGACCAGGATCGCGAACCAGAGCGCACACCTCAGCACCAGTGGAAATCAACTTCCGACAGAGATGACTGCCAGCAAATCCCGTGCCACCGGTTATCAGCACCCTCATTGAACCGTCACCCGTAGCTTGGGGGTGGGTCGTCGGCCAGAGCGTTTTCCAGTCCGGCCGAAAAACCGAGACCATTTTAAACGAAGAAAAACGCTCAACATAACCAGATATCTCCACATATCGGCAGGCGAGTGAATGGCTTTTAAAACTTGAGGGATCTTCTTGGCCAGCGATACTCTCTTGGTGGATAGGGAGAATCGAAACATCAGCTCGCAGACCTGGGACCAGGTCAGCTTGTCTAAGTAAAGGGGCACGTGACCCTGGGCAGCCGGTATGACCACAACTCTGGCGAAGTTCCTGGAGGACCAGGAAAAATCCCGGGGAAGCTGGCCCTCCCTTCTGGCTCTCTGCTCCAGAGGAGTTCCGGGATACACATGCAGGATGGCGGCGCTCACTTCACATCGATCTTTTATGGCCTCGATAACTTCCATGGTCTGCTGCGCCTCGGACCATGTCTCCGTGGGATGGCTGAATATGAAGAAGGGGTTGGCGGTTATCCCAAACTCACAACACCAATCAATCACCTCAAGGCCCTGTTCTAAGGTGGCCTTTTTTCCGATGATCTCTCGACTGATTCTCTCCGTGGCCGTCTCCACACCAAAACCCACATAATAACAGCCGGACCGGACCATTTTCTCTAAAGAGGTTTTATCCAGCAAATCCACACGAACTTCACAGTACCATCTGATGTCCAGACATCTCTCCACGATCAGATCACATATTCGAACCAGTCTCTGCGGATCGTAATTGAAGGTGTCGTCATAAAACCAGATTACCCTGGCCTCATACCGCTGGACCAGATGCTCTATCTCTCGCAGGACATTTTCCGGAGAGAGTCCACGCACCCGCCGGCCCCAATTGATGGGCGTGGCGCAAAAATTGCAGGAAAAGGGACAGCCGCGACTGGTCATCATATTGGCCGCCGGCAGCTCTCCCTCGCCGGGAACCTGTAGGTAACAGTTATACAGATCCCAGGGCTCCAGGTGCCTGGCAGGCATGGGCAGAAGGTTCAGATCTGCAATGAACGGCCGTGAGGAATTCACCACAACATTCTCGCCGTCCCGGTAAGCAAGGCCCAGCACCTTCTCCAGGCCCCCCCCATTCTGCAGGGCTCTGACCAGCTCTATGATAGTGTTCTCCCCCTCTCCCATGACCACCCCATCCACGGCTTTTACGCGGGTCAGAGTATCCCGGGCAGTGGTGCTCATATGCGGCCCGCCCAGGACCACCCACGCGGGGGAATAGGCCTTCTTGATAATCTCGGCCAGGCGAAAGCTGACAAATCTGTTCTCTGTGGTGGTGGTGATACCCACCATGTCTGGCTTTGACTCGGCAATCCGCCGACCAATCCTCTCCCAGGAAAGCCCCAGGACGTGGCAGGGAAGCAACTGGACATCCACCCCCTCCCGTTCCAGCACCGCTGCCAAATAGGAGAGCCCCAAAGCGGGCATTAGCTGCCCCCGGGACCATCTCTGGGCCAGATATCCGCCTGGTGGCACGGCCAACAGCACCTTAAAAGAATGGCTCTTCATGTGTGGCCCTCTGAAAACAAGCTTTTACTTCCGCAAATATCTCAGGCTCTGAACCGGAATCCCCAAAATGGTAGGACGCCTGATGAAATCACAACGGGCACAGGGTGTTGAGTTATCCACCTGTCTGAACAGCATCTTTTTGCGCAAGTCTATGAGTTTTTGGGTGTTAAAAATGTCTTTCAGGGTTGTGTCCCGAACATTTCCCATGACCAGCTCCCCGAAAAAATCCTGGGGACAGGGGACCACATCTCCATTCCACAGCACCACCAGCGAATGCCACAGGATCGTGCAGGGAGTTAGCGGCCGCAGAGAGGGGTCTCCTGCGAGAGACAAGCGCACGTTTCCGCCAAAATTGTGCGGCTGCTTCAGCAAAAATCGATCCAGGGGCAGATGTTCAAATCTGCTTAAAAAATCCTCTTTGCCGCGCAGGCTAAATCGTTGGTCCACACTGGATAGATCCATCATCTCCAGGATAACAAGGGGCTTTCGGGATGCCAACTCTTTTTTCATTCTCAGAAAATTGAGTATGTTCTCCACGGTCTCGTGGAAAGAGGCTCCTTTCCGATACCTCTCGTAGGTCTGGGCATCGAACCCATCAAAGGAAAAGGAGACCAGGGCTAAGCCTGACCGCAGCATCTGCGCGCTCTTCTTCTCATCCAGAAGGGTCGCATTGGTATGCAGCTTAACCATAATCCCCCGCTCGCTGGCATAGGCGATCATATCGAAAAGATCAGGATGCAGCAGGGACTCGCCCCGGTGATGGATGTTCATGTCGTGGATGTAAGGGGCCGCTTCGTCGACGATCTTCTGAAAAAGACCCTGGTCCATCATCCCCAAATGGCTTTTATCCAAGGATTTGTTGGGACACATGGGACACTTGAGATTGCACAGGCTGGTGGACTCCACCCACAGGCGATACGGTGGGTAAGAGCACCGGCTTCGCCGAGCTACAGCATAATGCCAGTAGACTTGCAGCAATCGGCCTGCCGCTTTGTGACGGCTGATCATCTCCCCATACCTCTCACCCGGTGTTCTTCATGTAGGCTTGATACCAACTTTCAAACACCATCAATGCCCATAGCTTGTGGCTGTGATTCTCTACGCCCCGCAGATGCTCATCCACCAGACGGGAGACATAGGCACCGTTAAAAAAACCCTGGCTTCTCAGCCGGCTCTCGGCCAGCAGATCGGTCATCATAGGCCGTAGCTGGTCGCGAAGCCAGTTCTTGATGGGGATGCTGAATCCCTGCTTATCCCTCCGCCGAATGGCCGCCGGAAGGAGATCATTCATTGTCTTTTTCAGCAAATACTTGGTCTGCAGCCCACGAATCTTCTGGTCTGGTGGCAGGGAAAAGGAGAACTCCACCACACGATGATCCAGGAAGGGAACCCGCACCTCCAGGGAAACGGCCATGCTCATCCGGTCCACCTTGACCAGGATGTCATCCACCAGATAGCTCTTCACATCCACATAGCCCGAGCGGTTGATATCATCGACCTGGCCCGCGTCCTGTGCATGTTGGCGGAGAAAATCGTAGGGGTCGCTCTGGGCTAACTGATCGCGGATCTCCGGGGAAAAGAGGAGCATTCGTTCGGCTTGCGTCAAAAAGATCATCCACCGGGCATGGGAGAGTTCACCGGGGAGCCGTGCTCCCTGTATAAACCTCTTGAAGATATTCACCAGCCCCTTTTTCTTCTCCCGGGGAGTCAGGCGGTCGGCCAGGGGCTCGAAAATGCCTTTCTTTATAGCCTTGGGCCACCAGTGATAAAACCGACGATCGAACCTCTGGGCCAGATAGGTGTCATAGCCGCCAAAAAGCTCATCGCCGCCATCTCCGGTGAGAGCCACGGTGACGTCCTGCCGGGCCATCTGGGAAACCAAATACGTGGGGAAGATGGAAAAATCTCCGAAGGGCTCATCGAAGTGGGAGATGAGCTTCTCCGTCAGCTCCACAGCATCGGCCTCTATGACGTACTCGTGGTGGTCGGTGGCGTACCGCTCGGCCACAGCCCGCGCGTACTCCAGCTCATTATACGAGGAGTCTTTGAAGCCGATGGAGAAGGTCTTCACCGGTCCGTCTGCCAGCTGAGCCATCAGAGCCACTACGATGCTGGAGTCGACACCCCCGCTGAGAAAGGAACCAAGAGGAACGTCGGAGACCAGCCGCAGACGCACCGCATCGACCATCAACTCCCGGAGCCGCCGGCCGGAATCCTGCTGGTCATTGGCTTGAACCGACAGATGCCAGTAGGAACTCTTTACAGGATCTCCCCCATCCCACGTAAGATAATGTCCCGGTTCGAGCTTGTGCACCTTCTGGAAAATGGATCGAGGGCTGGGGATATACTCGAAGGTCAAGTAGTTATTCAGGGCCACCAGATCCACCGATCTCTCGATTCCGGGGGCCTGCAAAATCGCCTTCAACTCGGAGCCGAACACCAGCTGTTTTCCGTCAAAATAGTAGTAGAGGGGCTTGATGCCCAGACGGTCCCTGGCCAGAAAGAGTCGCTGGCGAGGAACGTCCCATATGGCCAGGGCGAACATCCCGTTCAGCTTCTCCAGACACCCTTCGCCGAACTCCTCGTAAGCATGAACGATGGATTCGGTATCGCTCCTGGTTTTAAATCTGTGACCGTTGATCTTCAGCTCTTCTCTTAAAGATCGGTAGTTGTAGATCTCTCCGTTGAAGACAATCCACACGCTTTCATCTTCGTTGGCCATAGGCTGATGACCGGTCTGCAGGTCGATGACCTCCAGCCGCCGGCTGCCCAACCCAACGTGTCCGTTCACGTAGACGCCCTGGTCATCGGGACCGCGGTGGACGATGCTCTGACACATCCTGTGAATGGTTTCCGGCTGTACCCTTCGCTGGCGGTCGCAATACAGTTGGCCGCATATTCCGCACATAACATCTCACTCCGGAACCAGAACGCCGCAGCCTGTCCTGGTCTCTTTCAGCTCAGAGAACTTTCAAATAGTCGTAGACCTCTTGGGTCCTGGCCAAATAGGAACGATAGCTGTATTTCTTCTCCACCAGCCGCTTTGCTCTCCGGCCCAGCTTCTCCCGCAACAATCTGTCCCGCAACAGGATGCGTATCCCCCGGGCTAAACCGACGGCCGTCGCCGGAACCAACATCGCCGTCTGCTCATCCAAAACCTGTTTGTGGGTCTGCAAAGCCGTGGCCACGATGGGCCTGCCCGATGCCAGGTAGGAGTATATCTTCAGCGGCGTATTCGTCCCCTCGGATCGAGGGGAGACCAGCACGTCGGCAACCTCTAAAAAAAGGGGAACCTGC
>DAOVRJ010000273.1 GCA_030628225.1 Candidatus Zixiibacteriota bacterium
CGACTCCGAATATATACGAGATTGACTCTGCATTTTCCGAGGTTTAGATCTTAACAAGCATCTAGCATCAGGTCTTTCTTTTCTTTCACCAGTATCCAGTATCCAGCATCCAGAATCTGTTTTTTTTCTCTCTATCAACCGTTGCTTTTTTAATAAATCCTCAGGAGGTGAAGAGATGATGAATTTTTCAGGTAAGATGGCAAGAATCTTGGTTCTCTGTATCTGTCTCTCTGCAGGCATAGGAGCGGCTGTTATACTCCAGGCTGCGGACAGAGCCGACAGGGAAGTGACCACGGACCTTCTTGATGAACAGGTCAACTGCGTAGGGGAAGAGCTGGCTAAGATCGTCAGCCCCCAGGAGATTCGCCGGCCTCAGCCAGTGGAGAAGCGGGCCAGGATCCCCTCTAAAGAGGGTGACTATTGGGTGCTGCGGAGTTCGCTCAGCGCCTGTGTCAATATCCCCGCCGGGGAATCCTACGTGTTGTGCTTCGACCACAAAACCGGCTTGTTGGAGGAGATCCCTGTGGAGGAGGAGCTCTCCGATGCAGCCATCCAGGCTCTGCAGATGGCCCCCAAATGGCTGTATGATGACTTGAAGGACAGCTTCCGTCGCCTGGGAGACATGCAGGACACTTACGCCAATCTTATATTAAGCGCCCAGGACCCATACATCGACGAGATCGCCTTTCAGGTGGCCCACATAGCCCCGGAGACCCTCTCCGACACCCAGGTCTTCTTATATCTGCACTTGCTGGTGGAGAACGCGGAGCTGCTCTATGAGATCGACCAGTATTTAGACTACGTGGATATCGTCGACAGCACGCAATCCGGCGATCCCGACGACTATTACTCCACCACCCGCTATCGGGTCATCTCGGATGGTGACACCATTCTGGTCACCATCCCCAAGGAATACTACTACTGGTACATCGTCCATCCCAAGATCAGCGATGAGGATGTGAAGATGACCGACGAAGCCAGCGAGCGCCAGGCCACCTATGGCTATTTCTGGCGGGAGTATCTGTTCTTCGATCCCTCCACAGCGTACAGCTACACCGAGGGCGGATATCCCCTGTTGAAAGATTGTCTGGATTCCACCACGGTCTTATGGGATGGCCAAAGACACGATCTTCCCTTCGCACGTCCTTTTGAAGCTGCTGATCTGGCATTAGATGTCCTCGGCAACTGGACCTCGCAGATCGTGCCGGTCATGGCCATCGGAAACAGGCCGGTTCAACCCAACCAGATAGCCTGTGAGCACGACGGCAACTGCGGAGAGCTGCAGGATCTCCTCTGCGCGGCGGGCAGGACGGCGCTTATCCCCAGCCTGTGCACCATGGATATCTGCGAGGACCACGTCTGGGGAGAGTTCTACTGGGATGATATCTGGCATCCCTATCAGGTGGACCGGGGTGGTGGGGGAACGCACATCGACAACAATGGAATAGCCTACGATGTGGACCGGGGAGGAAGCAAGCAGGTGTCCTCCATCTGGGACTGGAGACCGGACGGCTATGGCTGGACGGTCACCGGAACCTATTCGGACAGCTGCTACCTGGTGGCCACGGTGCACGACTTCAACGGAAATCCAGTAGATGGGGCCCGGGTCCGGTTATATGTCGAGCCCCTGTGGGGAGGAGACCTTTACGTGACCACCTGGGGATACGCGGACGCCGATGGCCGCTGTGAGTTTGAGCTGGGCGACCACCACGACTTTTACGCTCGTGTGCAGAGTGACCTGGGCGACTATCCAATGCCCTCGGGGGGCGTGGTCAAGATCATCGACATGAGTCTGGGGGGCCAGACCTACCTGAAGGCCTTCACCGTACCGGAGGTCATAGATGGATTCCAGGCCGAGGGAGCAGAGTGGCCACAGAACCCGTGGGATCAGTACAAGGTGGAGATAAACCTGGATGTGCCCCAGGAGACGGGGTACGGGATCAACCTTTACGATGGCAATACCTTTGCCCAGAAAGCCTGGCCCGGCAGAGTGGATTTCTTCGTCTGCGACTCGACGAATTACGCTCTGTTTGCCGCCGGAGAGCCCTTCCAGGCTCATGAGGTGTCTTGTGATCTGGCCTCCATGGAGCTGACCTTTCCATTTCCCGCCGAGGCCGATTGGTATCTGGTCTTCACCTCCCAGTACATGGTCACAAACAGCGAAAAGCTGATCGTCGCCGTCGATCTCTATGAGAACGTGCCGACGGCCAGAGAAGAGGAGATCGCTTTATTGACTCCGCAAAGCTACTCGTTGTCCCAGAATTTCCCCAATCCCTTCAACCCGGTGACGGAGATCAACTATCAGCTTCCCGAAAGAGCCAGGGTTTTGCTCAACGTGTACAACACCCTGGGGCAGAAAGTGAGCACCCTGGTCGATGAGCAGAAGGAGGCGGGCAGCTATATGGTGAGCTGGGATGGCACGGACGAGCGGGGAACTGCGGTGGCCAGTGGGATCTACTTCTACCGGCTTAGTGCAGGCGAGTTTGTCGAGAATAAGAAGATGGTTCTGTTGAGATAGAAAGTTTAGCGAGTTGAGAGAGTTTGGAGAGTTTAGAGAGTTAAGTGAGTTTAGCGAAACCAAGAAGATGGCGCTGTTGCGGTAGGGGCCTCTAGGGGGATTGGGATCAATCGAGGACAGGAGACCTCTCCCACAAAACATACCCTGTCTCTTTTCCCCCTCCCTTTGGGAGGGGGTTAGGGGGAGGGTGACGGAAGCTGCCGTGGTTGGTAACATCGACGGCGAATAAGGTTAGTTCTTCTAAAGGATCGTTGTTTTTCAGCTTCGAGCTTCAGTATCAAGAACTGCCATACTCTTCATAAGCACCAGACGTTTCACCATATGAGGGGGTAGCGGAGGACAGCAAGGCGAGCGGCCGGCCGCAGCGGATGAGCAAGGACGGCACCGGCGGCTGAGCCGCCGATAGCGAGCCGATGCGGCGAAGCCGCATGCTGGCCGAAGCGAGGGGGAAGCCTCCCCCTCTTAAAAAACTCATTGCAAATATCAAATGCAAATTTTTAAATTGTAACTTTAAGAAACACAATAAGATGCGACTCGCGATCTATCACCTTACCCGACGACCAAAAAAAGTGAAACAACAGCACCTACAAGCCGAAAGGAGA
>DAOVRJ010000137.1 GCA_030628225.1 Candidatus Zixiibacteriota bacterium
GTAGTAGATGGTGAAAACCATATTGGGATGTTCGGCGAACTCCTCGCCAAAGACCTGGAACCTGGCAGCAGAGGCCTCATAATCTTCCAGGTTATAGGACATGATGCCCGCCTGAAACAGCAGGTCGGCCCGGTAAGAGGATTGGGGATATCTGGTCAGAGCGGTGCTGTAGGCCTGCAGAGCTGCGGAGTAGTCTTTCATCCCGTTCCAGCAGTTGCCCATGGCGTAGTGAGCCTGGACCTTGAGCTCATCTTCCACCTCCTCCAGGCTCAACACCAGTCTGGCCGATTCCACACCTGCGGTGTATTCCCGCAGCTCGTAGTACAGGTCAGCCATGATCAGGAAAGACTCGGCCTTCTGAGTTGGGTTGGTGGCCGATTCGCGCAGGTGTTTGGCCAGGGCAATGGCACGATCTTTCTGGCCGGTCTTCAAATAGCAGACGCCCAGTTTTTGCCGAGCCTCCTTCTTGAGCTTGCCGTCTGCATCCATGGTCAGCAGGAGCTCCAGGTCGGGGATAGCCTGCTGGTAGTCCTCGAACTGAAAGTAAATGACGCCCCGTCCGAAAAGGGCGTTCTGTCGCAGGTTTGGATCCTCCACGTGATCGACCACGAAGCCAAAATCTTCCAGGGCTCGCCGGTAGTCCTGCTGGGCTACATAGAGCCTGGCCCGCGCGTAGCGAATCTGGGCGATGGTGGACAGCTCATCGGTCCTCTTCAGGGCTTTGGTCAGCTCCTCCTCGGCCCGCTGGAAGTCTCCCTTTTCGATGAAGATCTCGTTTATCTCGGAGATGGCGCTGGCAAACAGCCGGGAGGTCGGCGCGATGCGCCGGAGATAGACCGTGGCCTGTTCGTGGTCGCCCATGTCGCGGCAGGTCAGGCCCAGTTCATAGAGGACCACGTCCTCTTCTATGTCGGCGGTCTGGTCATAGTCATCCAGAAGCCTCTCGTAAGATGTCTTTGCCTCAAGGTGCTGTCCCCGCTCGTGATAGAGGCGGCCCAGTTGCAGCAAGGCCGAGGGGGTCTGGGGGTGATCCGCATAGTTCTCCACCACCTGCCGGTAGTGAGTCTCCGCCTGGTCCCAATGCTCCAGCATCTGGTAGTTGAGACCCATGCCGTACAGGGTGTTGGCCATTAATGGGCTGTCCGGATATTGCTCCACAACCTTCCGGTATTCCTCGATGGCCCGCTGATACATCCTGGCCCGGAAATAGCACAGGCCGATGGCGTACTGAGCGTCGTCGGAGGAAAATCCTATGCTGGGTCCCTCCTCCGAGTATCCATCTATGTAAGTCTGATACTCCTGAGCGGCTTTCTCATATTCCTCTTCTCTAAAATAGAGCTTGGCGATTTTATACTGCATTTTGGCCTGGAATTTTCGCTCGGAGCTGTTATCCAGGGCATCTCGGTAGATCTTCACAGCGGCCTCCAGACCATCGGCCTGGAAGGCCGTCTCGGCCATTTTCAGGTAGGCCAACTCTACTAAGTCGGTGAGGGGTAGGAAGTTTTGAGTTACATCCCGGTATGCCTCTAGGGCTTTCTCCGACTGGCCCAGTTTGTTGTAACACTCGCCGATCTGAAGCTGAGCTTTGGCTGACAGCTCGACGAGATTTTGTTCCTCCGTTCCCTTGAGGACGCTTTTCTCTGTCTGGGAGCGTTTGCGCAGACGACTCAGCAGGGCCTGGCTCCACTCACGTTCTGAGAAAGCCTCGGGAGTGTAGCGATCGATGAGCATCTGGTAGTTCTCGATGGCCGGGGAGTAGTTTTCCCCATCATAATGAGACTGGGCTATTTGATATTGTGCCCGGGGAGCGTATTCACCCTCGGGGAACCTGTTCAACTGTTCGGAAAAGGCCTCAATGGCCTCCTGATACTGCTGCAGCTGGAAGTGAGCCCAGCCCTCGTTGTAAAGAGCTCGCTCGACATACCGGCTTTGGGGGAAGTCCTCCACCAGCTCGCCGGCTTCATCCACCGCCTTTTGATATTCCATCTGCTCGTAACGGGTGGAGATGATCTGAAATTTGGACAGGCTGCGAAGTTCCTCCAGCGGAGCATTCCGGGCCACATTTTCAAAATAGGAAACCGCCTCCTCAAATTCACCCAGCTTCTTATGGGCATTGCCCAACTGATAGATGGCAGCCAGTTTGATGGGTACCTTCACTTCCTCCTGAAAGGTCACTGTGACCATCACTCTGTCCTCGTCCAGGAGCCTGCTTTTCGTTTTCAGGATACGCTGGTATTTCTCGATAGATCCGCGATAATCCTCTATAACGAAAAGACCTTGACCTTCTTTAAAGTAGGAGGTCAACTCCTGGGGGGAGGGCACCACGGTGCTCAGCCCGATAGTGGATATGACGATAAAGATGAGCAGTTTTTCGATCATAGGTGAGAGGTCCTGGGAGGGGAGATCACCAGCCGGCCAAAATTCTGAAGAACATGCTGGAGTAATCCTCGCTTTCCTCCTCGTTTTCCAGGTAGCTGATGCGCTGGATCTCGAAGCCGGCGTTGAAATAGATCTTGTATCCAAAATAATCCGAGGATTGGATGACCATCACTTTGAAAATGCGGGCGTTCTCGCTCTTTGAGGGGTCGAGCTTATTTCTGAACCGGTGCACGATCACCGTATCATCCAGAAAAAAGGGATCGCCCTGGATGCCAGCTCGCAGGACGGTTCGTGGGGTCAGCGTGTAGTCCATTCTCAGGATGGGCATGGTCCAGTATTGGTGAATCCAGGTTTCCGATTTGTCATTTGTCTGTTCGATCTGACCCCATTCCCAGCGATACTTGAATTGGGGAGTAACGCTGAAGTTGGAAAAGGGTCTGAACGTGTAGTCGATCTTGTGGACGCCACCCCAGTAGCTGATTGTGGCCTTGTCTTGAAATCCCGTTTTTCGCTGGCGGTTGAGCTCATTCTTCAATTTGTTCTCCACGTTCAGATTGTGAGTGCCCAAGTACTGTGTGCCCAGATAAGTGGTGTGCACGTGGCTGTTCTGTTCGGCGAGAGGGTCGGGAGTGAACTCCTTTACGCTGCCCTTGACGTAGGTCTCGCCCACAACCTGATAGGTAGGATCAGGGATGTTGTCTTTCACCTGTTTGGTTACATGGTAGAGCTGGGCCTTTCCGTATCGAGGGAAATTCAGTTGATACTCAAACTTACCGTAGTTTATAGAATTATGGCCTGCGCCGGCGATCTGCTCCTGTCGAATCCTGCCCAGGGTGAAAACCGAGTTTCTGATAGGCACCATGCTGAGGAAAATGTGGTTTCCCTTCAGATCCTGGTCGTAGATTTGGTCTGGTTTCTGATCATCTTCTCGATTGTCGATGATTAAATTGTTGTTCCAGTCGTCCCCAAAATCGAAGCGAGGGGGATCTCGAAAGTACATCATAAAATATTCGTTGTAGTCGGCTATGCCATTTGTGTTTTGATCGTCATCGGGGATGCCGTCGTTATTCTCGTCCAATCCGGGAAAAATTCCGGCATCAGGCTTGGGATTGTCCGGATTCCAAAGCTCTTTGTCGTTTGTATGATAGTTCAATGATTGGGGTTGCCCTGCTGTTGCCCCGCTCCATTGGAACCATCCGTCTGCATAGCGATCGTTATCATCGTTGTCATCCACAAGCCAGTCGTGAACCCCCCGGGCGGCGGTTGTATCCGCAGGACCATATGGATAATAACTAGCCTCCAGAGAATAGAGATCCAGAGAAGGAGCGTAGTCGGCATCTATGTGAAAGACCTCTCCGCCCACGGTAATAAGTCCCATTCTGCGCTTCAGATGCAGATACCAGGCGCTGTGTTTCTCATCGTACCGATTTCCGGGAAGAAGAGGATACTTGGAGTTGCGCGTATTTATGAGGTATTCGCCGGCGATCTCCAAACCCAGAAGGTTAGCCTGGAAGTCGATGCCATAAATAGAAATGCCGGTGTCCAGGCTATAATTGATGTGGACTATCTGTTTGTTGGATTGGTCATGAACATCACCGCGGGCTTTTTTGAATACCTTGTAAAAGGTGCTCCATGTGCTATCCGGTTGTAGAGGGTCCCGGGCGTAAGCATGATTGCAGGAGATCCGGAAATCGTTGGCCACCACCGCCGCGAAATCAACCGAGATGGTTTTCAACTCTGCGGGGATGGGATATGAGAAGTCAAAACTTTGCTTGCCGTTCACCTGCAGAGGATAAGTCACTGGTCGCTCGGGTATGGCTTCAATCTCCATGGTCTTTCGCGTACCATCCGACTCGTAAGTGAGAGTTGCTGAGGGCGGCTCGAAGATCATCGCCCCGTAGTCGCTTTTCGGCGAGTCATCGGCAAAACGCAAGTTAATAGTTGTAGGCTGGGATTCGGTCACATCTCCCTTGAAGAAGTTTCGCTGTTTTGACTGCAGGACGCCATTGACCTGGGACAGGTTAAGGTAGGTGGCCCCTAAATGCAGGACGTCGCCCAGTTCCGTTTTCCAGTGTCCGCCCATCAGATAACGGGGCCAATTCTGAGAGACCCCGATCAGGTCCACGCGGATATCTTCCTCGATAGGCATGATAATGGGGGCGGAGAGACGGGAACTCAGGATAGAGAACTGGTTCTTCCTGGTGGCCCCATCCCAGCGAATGCCGTTGAATCGAGCCATATCCAGGCTCAGAGAGGTGAATTTGGTCCTGATGGCATCGCCGATGATCAAGCTGGTGGCGAAGTTCTTGTAAGTATCCTGAGAGATGACCAGGTTGTTGAAGTAGTTTCTATAGTACTTGTATTTAATCACCGATCCAGAGCCTGGTCGTGGCTGGTCGAGGAGAAAGACATTTACGCCCTCGACGAGGTAATTGCCGAAATCGTCATAGTATTTAACCGTTTGAAGTTCCTGAGAGTAACTCTTGTACAGCTCGCTGGCGTAATTCTCATAGATCTCATCGCTTCCCCCGGGCGGTTGGATGAACTGCCCCCGCGAGGTAGTGGGAAGGTTCAACAAGAGTAGGGCCAGAGGGATGAGCAATCTGTGGCCAAGTTTGATTCTGTTCACCGCGGGCAGCTCCTTAGTTGCCGGGATTTATCATTCAGTCAACTTTTATCTAAAAAGCATAGCCAAGAGAGACCTTGTGGCACCCCCCGGCGTCTTTGAGAGCCAGGGGAAACACATAGGTGTAGTCGATAAGAGCTTTTCTCAGGACGAAGCCGCATCCAAAGTCCAGCTCTCCACCGTTCCTATCGGAGAGTAATGTGAAAGCTCCACCCCGGATCAGCAAGCAGGAGGGGCCCAAACGGGATTCCTGAGCCCACAGCTGGATTTCCTGCCCGAAGTGCAGCTTGCTCTTGTCATCCCTGCGGCTGAAGGAAAACAGGGTTTTGTACCCGTCTTTCAGATAGGCGATGCCTCCTTCGAAGCCCATAGGGAGTCTGGCATCGTCTGATCCATTTTGGGCCGTGCTGGGCTGGTTCAGGTTGAAGATAGCCAGCCCCATCTGGAGCCCATCGGCTCTTATGGAACGCAACAGCTTTTCCCATCTCAGGGTGTAGAGAAGCCCCACATCCACGGCAAACCCGTTCCAGGAAAAGCCTCCCTCACTCTGTCCCGTTTCCGGATCGGAATATCCTTTGGCGTTCCAGCGGAGCACCTTGAAATTGCCTCCCAGGCCGAGTCCACCCCCCACCTTTCGGGCGAAAGTGAAGTAAAACACATCCTCTCCATAGAGATCAGCCCAAAGGTTGGTGACACCGAAGCCGAGAGTGCCAATACTCTTCAGTGGTTTGACCAGGCCCACATAGCCCAGGTGCAGCTTGTCATCCTCGATTCCCGGGAAGAGACGGGCATACGTGGAGGTCAGCTCCATCTTTTCCAGATTCGCCAGGCCGGCCGGGTTGTATAATATGGCGTTGGCGTCATCGGCCAGTCCGACGAAAGCCCTGCCCAGACCCACTGGCCGGGCTCCCAGGCCCACGTCGACAAAGGCGGCCAGGGCAGCGTTGGACAAGAAAAGGCTCAAGTTTATGATCAGCATTAAAAAGGCTGTCTCGGCGCCTTTCCTCCAGCTCATAGGTCAGCTCCTCAATATTTCACGGTGATGGTTTTGGTCACCACATCTTTGCCAGAGTCCGTGGTGATCCTCACCTGGTAGATATATACCCCGGGAAGCACCAGCTTACCGGAGTCGTCCCGACCATCCCAGGGAATCTCGTAGAAAAATGCAGGGTCCTTCTGATCGCGCAGGGTTCTGATTTTATCGCCGTTCAGGTCATAGATCTTGATGCTCACCGGCTGAGGATAGACGATTTTGGCCACGAAGTAGGAGACGATCGTCTCGTCGAACAGGCCATCTCCGTTAGGGGAAAAAGGATTGGGTTTAGCCTCTACCGAGATGAGAGACCCGGAGGGGATGCCGGTGGTGCTGACCCTCCAGGTCGAATCACTTTGTTCCACGAATTGGGGGTTGTCCGGCGTCCCACTGCTGATGATGCGAGAGGGATACTCGTTTTCGCTGAAAAACAGGGTGGTGCGAAAATCGATCTCGATGTTGGCCGAGGAATCGGCGATCAAAGTTTGCCGGAAGCCCACTTTGATTTTATCTTTGTCGGAGAGGTCTTCATAGTCCGCCTCGCTCAGAGGGCTGTTGTTCCACCGCACCTGGCTCACCCTGGCCGGACTGGGCGTTGTGACAATCACCGTGTCGATCCCCAAATCCCCGGAGCCAAAGGCGATCTGGAATAAATAAGTCACGGTGCTTTCCTTCATAATGGGAA
>DAOVRJ010000028.1 GCA_030628225.1 Candidatus Zixiibacteriota bacterium
ATCAAAAACAGCGGTCAGCGGAACGCTCTGGGCTCCACCCACACCCTTGGGTGATATCAGTGTGGTGGGCTTGCCCGAGAGTAGAAGGGGCGCTTTGGTCAGTGCCCCTGACCGCGCCAGGGAGATTTTGCCCCTGCACAGGCGCCGCCCGGTCCTGTTGGAGGGCCAGCGCCTAAAGGGGAGAATTCTTGCTTTACTGAAGTCTCTTTTTGGCAAACTGATTATCTCTCCATTTTTCTTGCTGTCATCGCTGCTGGTTTTCTTACTGGTTCCCGATTCGGTGCTTAAGGGCACGTGCTCCATCGATCTGAAGACTTGGAGTCGCGGCCTTTTCCGAAGGTTCTTCGACATCGTCAGTTCCACCATTGGTCTTATTCTTAGCGCCCCATTGTTTCTGATACTTCCCATCTTGATCAAGCTCGATTCGTCCGGCAGCGTGATCTACAAGCAAATTCGCGTTGGTCAGAATAGGCGCAACGAAGATCGGCGCAGGAGCTCCTACAGCCTTAAAGGTGATCGAAGAAAAAACGACAGGCGAAAAGAAGATACCAATGGGCGGCTTTTTGAGGTCTATAAGTTTCGCTCCATGTGCCAGGATGCCGAGAAGAAAAGCGGGCCTGTGTGGGCTAAGCAGGGCGATCCCCGAATTACAAAAGTGGGCAAGTTGCTCAGAGTCACCCGGACAGATGAGATACCACAGCTCATCAACATCTTCAGGGGAGACATGAGCCTTGTGGGCCCTCGGCCTGAGCGTCCATATTTCGTCAACCGCTTTGTAGGGACCGTTTCCCGATATCAGGAGAGACTGAAAGTTAAGCCTGGTTTGACTGGTCTAGCCCAGGTGATGGGGGGCTATGACACCAGCCTCGAGGATGTCTATGCCAAACTGGATTATGATTTAAATTACTTATCCCACCAATCTTTTGGGCACGATTTGAAAATCCTGTTGAAGACCTTTGCTGTTGTGTTATGTGGAAAGGGGGTTTATTAAGAGGGACAGAAACGGTGGGCCATTTTTCTTATGGTTCCGTTTCCTCCTAGGGGGGTCCAGAAATATTCCCTTGACAATGCTGGACAAAGATGATAACTTCTCAGTTGTAAGCGACAGGAGCATGCAGGGGTTTTGGGGCTCTGCCCTTGAAGAATGGAAATGACGAGACGCTTGATCGCGGTGAATGGAGGGAATGGGGTCCATGAGAAAGGCATTTTGCACACTGGCGATAATCTGCAGTGCCATGATCGGATCTATAGCGCTCGCAGAAGAAGGTACACCGGGCACACCCTCGGGGGGTAAATTTTCCCTTTACTCGAAACCCTCGGGGGTTTTAGTGTACATGGAGGGAGACTACGACTTCGTCGGACGTACCCCCTGTGAGTTGCCTTTTAACTTAATGGGCACCTACAAGGTTAAGGCGTTGAAGCGCGGGTATGAAAATTGGTCCACGAAGGTCACTTTAGTGGATGACCGGAGCAACTCGCTGTACATCAAGCTCGTTCCTAAAACTCGACTGAAGACGGGGTTGCGCTCGGCGGTATTTCCGGGGTGGGGTCAATATTACACGGATAAGAAGACCAAAGGAACGATTTTTGCTTTTCTGGAGGTGGGATCGCTTCTGGCAAGTGCTTTCGCCTACCAGAACTATGAGGATGCCAAAGACGAGTACTATCTGGCCACCTCGCGTTACCAAGAAGCCAAGAAGGTGGATGACATCCCTCAACTTCGAGAGGAAATGGAGAAGAGGGCGGATGATGCTGACAAGGCTTACGATGTAAGGGTTGCCTGCTTTACGGCGACGGCCGCCATCTGGGCCTTCAACGTGGTGGAGGCGATGTTATTTTTCCCCCGGTATGAGGAGGATCTTTACGAGCGGGCCATTCCTCTTATTACCGGAGAGATAAGCAATGGCGAAACCAGAATACTGCTAACCCGGCGTTTCTAAATAGCCGAGCCGGCCTATCAGCCTGGAGGGGAGCATGAAAAAAATGGCGGAGAGAGGGTTAGTGCTGGCCATACTGAGCATTACTTTGCTGTTCTTGAACGGTTGTGGCAAAGACCATGGTCCGGTGTCTTTTACCAACCCTATCGATTCCGGCAATGCATCTCCGCCTCCCATTCCCGGAAATTTGAGCGCCCAGGTGGGGGATAAGACCATCTATTTGACCTGGGAGATCGACGATACCACCGATGTGAGATGCTACCGCATCGAGCGTAAGGATTCTGAGAATGACGATTTTGTTGTCATCGATTCTACTGCTCTGGTGTACTATGCGAATCGGGGATTAAAAAATGGTCGTACCTATCGATACCGTGTGTGTGTGATCAGCAAAAAAGGGTTTAGGGGCTCTTTCTCCCAGGAAGTTTCGGCTGCTGCCAACGGGTTTGCCATTTCCATCGATAGTGGCCAAAAGTATACCACATCCATCTCGGTTACCTTGAGCATCTCCGCTCCTGGGGGGGCGAGTCTTATGAAGTTGGCCAGCGATTCTATATTCACCGAAGCTTCTTGGGAGCCGTTTTTGGAGCAGAAGAACTGGTTTTTGACTTCTGGGGATGGTGAGAAGAGGGTTTATTTGAAAATAAGGGATTTTGACGATAATGAAGCCTCTGGTTTTCATTGGGATAGTATTATCCTGGATACCCGTGCCAGCATCGACGCTGTGGATTTTTCCCCCGCCGACTCGGTGCTTTCATCGGGGGATCTTGTTCATTTCTCCATGGTGACAGGCGAGATACTAGGCCAAGCTGAGATTGACATCGGCACGGTTGTCACAGGTAAAAAACTCTTCGATGATGGCACTCATGGCGACCAGATGGCCGATGATGGGACCTATGAGCTGGATTATGTGATTCCCAGCGGGTTGCAGGTGATTGAGGTTCCAGTGAGGGGAAGATTCAGCGATGAAGCGGGAAATAATGCCGAAGAGATAACCTGCGTACGATCCCTGACGGTTCAGGATGTACCCAAAGCGGTTCAGCTTTTCCCTCCCACCTCCATGGGTATCTCGGAGACCAACCTGAACCTAACGTGGTCTCAGAATCAGGATGATGATTTTATCGCCTATCGTCTTTACCGATCAGAAGTCGCCGGGGTTGATACTGCCTCTGACAGGAGACTTGTCACCGAGATAGTTACTCAAAGCACCACCTCTTACGATGATAGCGGACTGGAGGAGAATCACACTTACTACTACAAGATCTATGTCTACGATGAATATGGTTTTTCCTCTGGCAGCAATGAAGTATATGGAACCACGGGGGAGAACGAAGCGCCCCAGCCGGCCACCCTGTTTTCACCCGTTCCCATCGGAAACTCCTCCACGACCCTGAATTTATCCTGGACTCCCAACCAGGAGGCGGATTTCGCTGCCTATAAGCTGTACCGGGCGCTGAACCCCGGCGTCGAGTCCGCGCCCGATAGAATTCTGGTCACCACTATCATGGACCAGCAGACTACTTTTTACGATGATGAGGGTCTGGAAGAGAGCACCACGTACTACTATCAGCTGCTCACCTTCGACACTGGTGGCCTTTCGGCAAGCAGCAACGAAGTGAGCGGCATCGTCAACGCCAATGAGGAGCCAGAGCCGGTTACCCTGGTGATTACCTCGGCCCAGCTTTCTCCCGATGATTCCACAACTGCGCAAATTGAGCTTAAATGGACTCAGAATTATGAGCAGGATTTTGATCATTATGTCGTATATCGCGATTTGTCCTCCCCTGTGAGCATTTCCTCGACGCCCGTCGACCTGATCAATGACAGTCAGACGACCACGACCATCGATTCTCCGCTCAGCCTATCGACGCAATACTTCTATCGCGTATACGTATTTGATGAGGGTGGTCTATATAGTGGCAGCAATGAGGTGGATGTAACTACACCATCGAGTCCGTGAGAAAGGACGTTTTTGGAAAGGAATGAACTGTGCAGAACGCGAGAACCCAGAGTGACCGAGAGCACATCGAGGAGATCATCCATCAAGTACGGGGCGTTCTGTCAGCATATGTTTCTATTACCCAGGAAGGTGAGGTCGAGGAAATTCATGTCCTGGGCGATGCTGAGAGGACGCCGAAACAAATCGTCAGGGATATTGAATCGATGCTGGTTACCCAGCTGGGCTTGCGTATAGACCATAAGCGAGTGAGCGTGGCCCAGATGAGGAAATCTGGCAAGATCCCTCAGACAAGAGCTATCACCCGATTGAAGTTTCGCAGCGTCAATTTGACCGTGACCGGTGTGGCTGCTGAAGCACAGGTGGAAGTTGAGAGGGACGAGGTGGTATCCACCGGCATCGCTTCCGGCCCGAGCTCTACCCAGAACCAGATGAGGTTGGTTGCTAGCGCCTCCCTGAGGGCCGTCGAGAAGTTTTTCCCCCCGGATCACTCGCTGGCTCTCGAGGAGCTAAAGGTCATTCCTCTGGGGGGAGAGAAGATCATAGTTATTATCATTAATCTGCTGCAACCTCGGGAGGAGATCAAGCTCATCGGCAGCTCCATCATGGGCAGCGATGTGAAAAGAAGTGTGATATTTGCTACTCTGAAGGCTCTCAATCGCTATATCGGAAAAATCGAAAGGGAACAAAGGGAGTAGAGCCTTCCTGACGACAGTTCGCCGGGAGGATGATATGGACGTGGTCGGAAGGATCAACACTCTCATTTGGGCTGATGTTCAAAGCCTGAGATCTGCAAAGAAGGCCTCAATTTTTTTGCCGTATTTTCTTTTTGCCGTTCTTCAAGGTATTGTTCTCACTATCCTCATTTTCTTTTTTATCCCCCCGTTTTCTCGTGTGCTAGTCCCCCTGATGTTGCGGTTCTACGGCGAGTTGGCCCTGCACTATCCTCATAGCTATATGGTTTTGCCCTTCCTCTTTTCCGGAGTGAACCGCTGGCTGCTTAACCCGTTGGCCAGCTGGTTGATCATCGGGACGGCAACCCTTATGTTCGCCGCCGGATATCGGGGCCAGCGCCCCCGGCTGGGCAGGAGTTTCGGCAAGGCTCTGCGTCTCTGGGTGCCCCTTTTCGTGGTAGGGTTGGTGGAGTGGGGGGTAGTGCTTGGCCTGACACAACTGCTTCGACTTACGGCAACAGAGGTTCTGCAGTGGGGCGCTCAAGCTCATCGCCTTTTTAGAATTGCCGGTTTTCTGCTCAATGTTATTTTCGTCGTCCCCTTTGCCTTTACCGCTGCTTATGTGGTTTTGGGTAACCAGAATATTTGGCGTGCCCTGAAAGGAAGTTTCTCTCTGGCCAAAAGTAATTATGGAGTTACTTTTCTAATCATCGCCATACCGGCTTTTTTCTCCTGGGCCGTGGATTTTATAACGGGCAAAGCCCCGCAGATAGTTTTCAAATTCAGCCCCGAGATTGTCGTCCTTCTCTTGATTCTGGGTATCGTGACAACTCTGGTGGTTAACTTCGTTATAGTGGGGGCTTTAACAGCGTTTTACCTACACGCTACTGAAGGGAGCCGATAGCTTTGGCACTTAGTAGTCAAAACAATTTCCCCCGTTCCATTAAAAAGAAGGGATGCCAGATGCTACGTGTCCTGAGAGCCAGAAAGTTTCTGCCCTTTCTGGCGTTGCTTTTTTTGTTTTCGCGATGTTCTGATGTGCAGGGGATCAAAGAACGATACTTGATTGAAAAGATGTTCTATCGAGCGAACAAACTATATCAGAACATTCAGATAACTCCTCGCAGCATCAGTCCAGCCAGCTACCAGCAGGTTAGAGAGTCTTTTCGTCAGATTCTGGTCAAGTACCCCGTGGCCTCCCTGCAGGCAGAAGGTCATTTCTCGGAAGAGATGCGTCGCGAACTGCTGGTTTTGATTGGCACAAGCCAGATGAATGTTGCCGATCTTTTTTTCCAAGAGGGCCAGATTGATTCTGCCATCGTCGAGTATCAAAAGGTTATCGCTGATTACGCCGGCAACCGAGCTTTAGGCTCGCGAGCCCAGTATTACATCGCTTTGGGTTACCAGAGTTTGGGCAGATGGGAGGATGCCGTCTCTGGTTTCGAGGTTTTGCTGCAGGATTATACACCCTTCGTGGAGACGCCCGAACAGCCCGATGTGAACATTTTGCAAGTGCCTGCATCCATCGCCCAGGCCTATCGGCTTCGGGGGGAACAGGCTGAGGCCGACCGCTATTATGAGAAAGCCCGGGAATATCTCTGGGGAGTGGTGAGGAAATGGCCTCACACGTTCACCGCCCAGTTTGCCCAAAACCAAATCGTGGCCACCTATCTTGGCCAAGAGCGTTGGCAGGAAGCCATAGCGAACCTGGAGACTCTGCTGGCGGTTCACTCGGACTCCTTAGAGCCATCTGAGGCTTCTTTAACTATCGCAGCCCTTTACGAAGAAAAGCTCCATGAATCGAGCAAGGCTATGGAGATTTATTCCAGCGTCGTGAAGGAATATCCCGATTCGAAGAGACTGAGCCGTGTTCATCTGGCTATGGGCAATATCCACCTGCAGCGCGGAGAGCTGACTAAATCGCGGGAGGAATTCAACAGGGTAATCATCGATTTTCCAGAGGATGCGGCCGCTGGAGCCCGTGCTCAGTACTCCATTGCCCTTGCCTGCGAGATGGAAGGGGAGTGGGACAAAGCCCTGAATGAGTTCCGATGGATTATGGAAAACTACCCCGATTCCCCGGAAGCTTTCCAGGTGCCCGATCACATTCTGGAACACTACTTGCAATTCTCAGAGGAAGAGCTGGCTGCCAGTGCCTATACACAGGCCTTGAAGGATTATGCTAAGTTCATTGCCAAGGATCCCAATTCTGCTCAGGCGGTCCTCGGGCAATGGTACATCACCCGGTGTCATATAAGGATGGAAAAGTGGAGCGAGGCCCTCGCTGCCCTGGAAACTTTTGTGGTGAACTATCCCCAGAGCCCTCAGGTGCAACTGGCCCTCCTGAGGATCGGAGAAATTTATGAAATCAACCAGAATCAGCCCGCCGAGGCCCTGGGAGCCTATCAACGACTAGTTGAGAAATTCCCTCGCGGCCAGCCGTCCCAGATTGCCCTTCAGCGGATAGAGATCCTGAAGCAGAAAGTGGAATGAATTCTTTCGTCCTACTCCCTTTGGCCAATATTCTAATGGCCCTCCTCCTGTTAGCGGTGGTTATGCGGAGGAATCCAAAGGCGCTTCTCAGCAGGGCCTTTGGATTAGGAGTCCTCTGCATCGCGGTTATCGAATTTGGTCACTTCATGTCCCTGGTGGTTTCCGGTGGAGACCGTGTCCTGTTCTGGTTCAAATTCGCTCTAGCCGGGACTTGTTTTCTCCCCGTTACCTGGTCCCTGTTCAGCTTCCTGTTGCTTCAGCCCGATCCCAAGGCTATCATTCAAAAACGGCTGGGATATTTCCTCCTCCTGCTGATAGCGGGCATTGGCTTTCTGGCCTTAATACCCTCGAATCGCTTGATTTATATCCTCCCGGAGGCGAGATCTCTCTGGTTGGGAGCGATGCGTTTTGGAATGCTGGGCCGCTGGTTTCTCATCTATCTTCTCCTCTCTGTGGTCATCATGCTCGTTTTCCTGGAGAACACCTACCGCAACACACACCAGAGAGGAGGACGCTATGCCCTCTACGGGCTCATAGGAAGCCTTTTCTACGCCATCTTTTTGTTCAGTCAGGGCTTGCTGTATTCTCGAATTCCGTCAGCGGTTTTTCTTGTGGGTTCGGCTGTCATCTTTGCGGCGGGATTGTTCTTTGCATACGACATCGTCCGCTACCAACTGCTTCAGGTGGACATTTACGTGGGCAGAGGAGCCGTCTACTCCTCGGTGATTTTGCTGCTTGTGGGAGCTTATCTCATTCTCATGGGGTTAGTGGGCAAGCTGGTCAGGGTTATGGGCGGCAATCTGAATCTGTTGTTCACTATTCTAGCCGCCTTAGTGATGTTCTTTCTGCTTTTAGCTCTGCTGGTTTCAGGGTCGTTGAAGAAAAGGCTTAAGTCTTTTATCGACAGGAACTTCTATAGAGGAAGATATGATTATCGTGAGCAGTGGCTTCGGTTTAGCGAGGAGATGTCCAGCCTGTTGAGTTTGCAGGAGCTTCTGCCCAGGTTTCTGCATATGGTTATGGAAACTCTGGATGTGCACAAGGCCGGCATTTTATTGCCCGGAGGCTCCCAGGGAGATTTTCTGCAGGCCGAGGCTGAGGACCTTCCTGATGAGGAGCTCTGTATCCCTGAAAAGAGCGAGTTTTTGGACTGGCTATTCGTCTTGGGCAAGCCTGTTCTATTAGAAGACAGCCGATTTAACGAGAACATAGCGCAGCAGGTTTTGTTTCAGCGAAATCGCCTTCAAAACCTCGGGCTGGTCGCATTGGTTCCTTTGATCACCAAGAGAAAGCTGGTGGGTTTGTTGGTTCTTGGATCAGCAGCCTCTGGAGATTCCTTCTCCAGTGTGGACATGGAGCTTCTGGAAACTATTGGCAATCATCTCTCCATGGCCATCTTGAACGCCAAGCTGAGCGAAGAGTTGGTCTTGTCTAAGGAGCTGGAGTTCATCCACAAGATCTCCTCCTTTGTTGTACACGATCTGAAGAATTTGATTTCCACTTTATCTATGATGCTTCAGAACGCCGCTGACAACATGGATAAACCCGAGTTTCGAGAAAACATGCTGGTCACTATCAGCGGGACTGTTGAGAAGATAAAGGGCTTGATGAATAAAATCACAACTATGCCTACGGATTTTCAACTGGACTTTCAGCCACAGGGCCTGAACAGCATCATTAAAGAGATTGTCTCCAAGATCAAGATAGACCAGATGGCGCACATTCAATATGTGGAGGATCTTCGCCCCCTGCCTGATACCAGCGTGGACCGGGAATATGTGGAGCGTATTCTGATGAATCTTGTCGTCAACGCATTGGAGGCTATGCACCAGGAGGGTACCCTGCGAATATCGACACGGTTTGTGGAAGATGGAACAGAGCTGCCAGCCGACGAGAAAAGTGCTGGAAGGGCCTCGAAATTAGTGGAGATTGAAGTGGCCGATTCGGGAGCGGGAATGAGTAAGGAGTTCATCAAACACAGGCTCTTCAAGCTTTTTCAAACCACAAAGAAAAAAGGTCTGGGCATCGGCCTCTACCAATGCAAGGAGGCTGTGGAGGCTCATGGGGGCAGTATTGAGGTGAAAAGCAGAGAGGGTGAGGGCACCGTTTTTATGGTCCGATTACCCATTGTCCATTCAATAATTGACCTCTAAATCTCCAGATAGGAGGGGATGAAAATAAAGAAGGGCAGAGTTCTTGTTGTTGACGATGACCAGGGGATCCGCGACCAGTTGATGTGGGCCCTGAAAGACAGTTACGAGGTGCTCTTGGCTGAGGACGGTCCCTCAGCTATGGAGATAATCCGGGAGCAAAAACCTCAAGTTATTGCTCTGGATATCAGTCTTTCCCCCTTTGCGCAGAATGAAGAGGGTTTTGAGGTGCTCCGCAAGATCATGGAACTCGATCCCAAGTCGAAGGTGATCATGATCACGGGCAACGAGACCAAACACCTGGCCCTGAAGGCCATTAAGATGGGGGCCTATGATTATTTCACCAAACCCATTGATCTCCAGGAAATAAAGGTTATTATCAACCGGGCTATTTATATTGGGAAGCTGGAGCAAGAAAACGAGCTCCTTTTAGAGAAGTTACAGGCGGAGCGCAGGTTTCACGATATTATCGGTAGCTGCCCTCAGATGATGAAAGTTTTCGATATCATCGGTCGAGTGGCCACTACCAATGCTACGGTCCTCATCTATGGACAAAGTGGGACGGGCAAAGAGTTGGTGGCCAAGGCCATTCATCGACAGAGTCTACGGAAGGGAAAGTCTTTTATGCCCATCAACTGCGGAGCGATCCCGGAGAACCTGCTGGAGAGCGAGCTTTTTGGCTACGAGAAGGGCGCGTTTACCGGGGCAGTGGGGCGCCGGAAGGGTAAGTTTGAATTGGCCAATGGGGGGACCATTTTTCTGGACGAGATTGCCGAGCTCAGCCTGGCCCTGCAGGTGAAAATCCTGCGGTTTTTGCAAGAGAGGGAGATTGAGCGAGTGGGTGGGCGGGAGGCTATTGAGTTAGATGTGCGCATTCTTGCCGCCACCAATAAGGATCTGCAGCAGGCGATGGAAAAGGGCGTTTTCCGCGAGGACCTGTTTTATCGCTTAAGCGTGGTTTCCATTGCTCTGCCTACTCTGCGAGAGCGAGGTGACGACATCACACTGTTGGCAAACTCATTCCTCAACCAGTATAATAAGGAATACGGAAAAAACATCAAAGCCTTCAGTGCCGGGGCTCTTCAAGAGTTGCAGACTTACGAATGGCCGGGCAACGTGCGGGAGCTGGAGAACAAGGTGAAACGAGCCGTGATTATGACCAGAAGCAATCTGGTGACCCCCGAGGATCTGGACCTGCAACTTTCGGAGAAGAGTGGGAAATTGACTTTGCGGCAGGCCAAAGACAGGTTAGAGAAGAAGCTTATCCGGGAGGCACTCATTAAAAATCGAGCGAATATCTCTCGATCAGCCCGGGAGCTGGATGTAAGCCGGGCCACTTTGTACGATATGCTGGAAAAACATCAAATCGGCAAGGAAGATTTCTCTTAACGGTTCTTGTCGGATTCTTATACAGGTAATAACAGTCAATAGTCAAGCGTGTTATCAGAAATGACTCCTTTGAGTCTGTCGAGATTTTTGACACTTTTTTCCCACAAAGAGGTTTTTAGGGATACAGAGCTGAGGATTGATGGGCAAGTTCATCAAGATAGATTTTTGTATTGTCGGGTGTTAGCCGGAAAAGCGTTTTGTAAAAACCTTTCCCCTAAGAAGTTGGCATAGAGTTTGCCGAATAAATTTTGGGGGTTTTTACCTAAATTGTCAGCAGCGGATGATCTCCCTGCGAAGCGAAGAAAGTAATTTACCTCCACATTTCTCGATCTGCCTTGTTCTTGGGAGGAAGGGATGCTTTTCCTCCAGGATGGAGGTGAGTTTTTAGATGGAGCGTGAGGGGTTGCCAATGGAGTTATCCGGGGATAGCAGTCAGGAGTTCGCGGTGGAACTCGGTAAAGTGAAGTTGAAAAACGAGGTCTTGAGACAGCGAATCGCCTTCTTGGAGAAGATGACCGAATTCGACGAGGCAACACATTTTCTTTCTCAGAGTTACTTTGAGAGAAGATTTACTCAGGAGCTACGCAGAGCCGAGCGTTACTGTGAGTTTTTATCTCTGGTTTTACTTGATACCAGCTCTGTACTGTCAGGACAGAGTTCTAAGATGAAGGTTAAGGTGCTCGAAGGCTTGGGCAATCTCATTGGAGACACTATCCGGGCGACGGACATTCTTACGTCCCTGGGCAAAGGCCGCCTGGTTTTACTTCTTACCGAGACACCTAAGGAGGGCGCTTTGCGCCTGGCGAAACGGCTGAGCGAGAAAATCGCCAGGACCACATTGCCAGAAGAGTTGAAATTATTAAAAGATGGGGTTGTTAACATCGGCATCGCCTCCTTTCCTGAGGATGGGGGTGATCGGGAGGACCTCCTTCAGGTGGCCAGTTCACCTCTGAATAGCGAATTGTCTGTTATGCCGAGCATTGACTGAGTGTTGTTTGATTTGTACCATTCAACTTGATGTCCAGGTCGGTTTTAAAAGGGGAAAACACTCCCCCTTTTTTTATTTAAGTCAAAAGAGAGCGGGTAGAGGTGAGAGGAGATGTTTTTTGGGTTGACTTTTTGGCAAAATTGTATTAGATATTTAAAATATGCCAGGTTTCTGGGGTCAGCTGACCCCGGGCATGACTCCGAGTTCTGAGAAAATCGCCGGGACTTTCATTTGGAGGCGATGGACGGTGTTTTTCCAGTCGAGGATACCTTGAAGATCAGGATAGTTGTCAATCCTATATCTGGCCAAGGCAGGCGCCCACAGGATGATATAGTTGAGTTGGAGAGAATCTTCGCCGATTATGGTATTAAATCCCAGGTGATCTGTCTGCAGATGAGGCGGCAGGCCACCCTCCTGGCCAGGGAGGCTGTAGCAGAGGGTTTCGATATGGTGGTCGCTGTTGGGGGAGATGGCACGATCAACGAGGTGGTCTGCGGGTTGGTGAACAGCGGCGTGCCGCTGGGAATCGTGCCCGCCGGCTCGGGAAATGGTCTGGCACGGGCATTCGGTATTCCCCTTAAGATGCGACAGGCCTGTAGGACGATCATTCAAGGGCGGACGCGAGAGGTGGATGTGGGCAAGATGAATGATCGATTTTTTTTGGGTGTCGCTGGCATTGGCTACGACGCTCTGGTAAGCAAACTTTTCGAAAATAGGTGGGGGAGGCGTCGGGGTTTGTTGGCATATTTTCACACGGCCTTCAGGGCTTTTCTTCAATACAAAGCCATACCAGTCCGTTTGCAGCTTGGCGACCGCAACTTGGAAGTGGTTCCACTACTGGTCACTGTCGCCAACACAGTTCAGTTCGGCGGTGGGGCAGTTATCGCCCCTCAGGCCAAGCCCGACGACGGGCTGTTTGACGTCTGCATCATTCGCGATCTCTCCTTTCTGCAAGCCCTATTCCATTGGCCCAAACTTTTCACGGGTCGCATCGATCTGATGTCTCAGTGGAGCGTGTATCAAACCGATTCCCTGGAGATCTCCTCGGACTTGACCGTGCCCGTTCATGTGGATGGTGAGTATGTTGGAGAAAGTACCCATCTGCGGGTTACTTTGCTACCTAGTGCTCTGCGCATCCGCGTTCCCGGGGATACCGGTGCCTCAAAGCCTGAGCTCAGTTGAGCTTCTGTTCCTGCTCAGGAGGAGGGTGACATTCCCGAAACACTGGGGAAAATATGTTGCTTTGTCCCGTCGATGTGCAGGCAGGGGAGCATTTTTTTCTCCTGCATGCTCCATTGAGTGGGTGTGGGTCCGCGGCTCTGTTCGTCTATGCAATTCTTGAATTCATTGGGAAAAATTGAGTTATATAAGTTAAGGCTGAGCTGCAGCCAGGAAATTGAATCTGTCGGCATGGGTTTTGCTCCAATTTGAGCCAGACGTTCCTTGGCAGGCACTCCTCTGTAAGGGTTGGGCAAGATTTCTCACCAAATCGAGGAGTTTTAGCCTTGACAATTAAAGACCGAATATGTTATATTGAAATAAACGCATCCGGTGTATCACATCAGGGGATAAGTTTCGTTTTTTCTAACCGTTCGAGAAGGAGGAGCCTAGAGAAAAAGGTTCGCTAACGGGTTTGGGAAAATACAATCGACATCCTTAGAAGAGTTCCTTTTCTTGCTTCATTTAGCCGGGACTAACAAGGATGATGAACAGCGACCGTCGGAATGAGGACCTCACCCCGCCATTGGCTTTTTCTCCTCCGGAGAGCAAGGCGTAGATTTTGGGGGATGATGGTGTGGTGAGACCAAGGCTCCGGCGGTATTTTATTTGCTCTTTCCGGGCTCACAAAGCGAGTACCAGAGCGCGGAGGATGATCTAGGATCTCAAGAAGATGGAGAAGCGAATATGAGATGGAAAGGGGATAGCCGTGGACACACGGCCCTGTTGATGATTTTTGCTCTGTGTGGTCTATTTTCTCTCTCTTTTGCAGAGCCTTCCCAGTTTGCTTCAGACTATGAAGGGCAGCGGTCGGCACGAGTTCATCGACCGTTGACAGACACCATTAGGGACACAGGGGTTTCTACGGCGGTACGTCTGGTTCGCTCCGATGATAGAGGAGCGGAGATTGAGATCATTAGCCGGGGATTCGATTCTTCCGCGGAGGAGATAGAGGGGCAAATCTATCATCATCTCAGTCTTGATGGTGCCTCCCTCAGCCAGGAGGAGGGTGAACCTCAACTGCCCTTAAGGGTCATGATGTTGGGCATCCCCCTGGAAGCGAACGTTGCTGTGGAGGTGGTGGAGGTAGAGACGGAGCGAAGTTTTAATTACCATGTGTATCCGGCTCCCAGGCGAGTGCTCTCCCGGACCAAATCTGGTGAACCTTTTACCACTACTGAGTTTTACCGCAACGATCCTCTGTACAGCCAAAACACCTTCTTTCCGCCACGAATAGCTAAAGTGACCCAGATCGCTTTTATCAGAGATCAGCGGGTGGCTCAATTGGAGGTGTGCCCCTTGCAATACAACCCGGCCAGCGGAGAATTGCTGTTTCACAAGCGTCTCATTCTGCGAGTGACCTTCGGTAGCGGTTCCCAGGTAGATCTTGCCGGATTTGAGGAGCCGAGTTTCATCCCCACAGACGTGGGTCCTTTCCAGTCCATTCTGAAGAACACCCTGCTCAACTACGAGTCCTCGAGGCACTGGCAACAGCGCCGCGCCGCTCTGCCAAAGTTCATGCCAGTGGAAACTGAAACGCCCTATGGGGATTCCACAGCATATAGGATCACCGTCACAGAAGATGGCATCTACTCCCTGAGCTATGAGTATCTGCAGAGTCAGGGAGTGGCTGTCTCGGCCATCGATCCCAAAACGGTGAAGATGTATAATCGGGGAGAACAAATCCCCATCTATGTTTACGGAGCTCGAGACAACCAATTTGATCCGGGGGATTACATCCAGTTCAGGGGTGAAGTGTACCACGGGGAGAATCACTACTACTCCCCTTACACAGAGACCAATGTCTATTGGCTGGTCTCCGGCGGCGACATCGGCATGAGGATGGTAGAGCAGGATGGCGGGCTGGTGGTGGAAGATCCGGACAGCCTGATCATTCCCCTCAGCTACAAGGCCACCTTGCACGTGGAAAGAGATCTGAGCTATCAGCGCCTGTCTCAAATGAGAGACGAGAGCATAGACCGGTGGCTAATGGACGAAATCAACGCAGATACCACTCGAGACTACTCCTTTTACCTGACGGCCGTCGATGACAGCGACAGCGCCAAGTGCGAGATAGAAATCAGGCTGCGGGGCATTACCTTTCCCTACCACGATCCTGACCACCACACCAAAATCTGGCTGAATGGCAACAAGCTGGACGAGGCCTGGTGGGATGGTCAGGACGAATATATCTACCACCGGACCGGGCTGCCCAACTCCTGGCTGTGGGAGGGAAACAACCTGTTGCGCATCGCCAATATTGGGGACACAGAGGCCGGAGACGTTGATAAGATCTACACAAACTGGTTTCAGATCGACTACTGGCGGGGATACGTGGCTCAGGATGACTACTTG